>NZ_JAIWNX010000023.1 GCF_020217185.1 Asticcacaulis sp. | reverse complement strand
CCTTTCAGCGCATCGGATTTGAGCGTGATGAAGGGCACGTCCGGCGCCTTGTCCAGCCAGTTTCCGGACCATTCGAGTTTGTTTTTCAGCTTTACCTGATCCTCGATGGCGGCGATAGCGTGCTTGTGCGCCTGTGCCTGAGAGGCGTCGCAGCGGGCATAGAGGCGCTCGATCATCAGCGCCGTGCGGATGCCCTTGGCGACCGCGTCCGGCGTTTCGGGCGCGTCCATCGCGCTTAAGGCCAGCAGCATCCGGTCCGCATAGGCGCGCAAATGTTCGCGCCGCCGTTCGGGGGTTAGAGAGCCTGCCATGTCCGTCGTCTCGGTCATGCCCAAAAGGGTAACCGCGCTTTTTATGGCGGGGATAGATTGGGGGCAAAAGGGGTCGAAACCGGCAGGGTCAATGCTTGCACCGCGAGGGTCAATGAACCACACGGAGCTTTTCGCGTTGACGATCCCTCAAACCCGTTGTCATCTGGGATGCGTGTGACGGCTGAGAGCGTCACGGGGAAGCACAGGGGGGGGGTAGCTACCTGTGGTCACCCGTGGCCAAGGCGGTCAACGAAGCGGGGAGGGAAGAGATGAAGATACGAGTACTGCTTTTGCTATTTCTGGCAACAAGTCCTGTTGTTTGCCACGGCGAAGAGATTAAATCTGTTAACATGGATTTGCTGGAAAAATTTTCTTCTGATTTGAATGACTTCAACTCATCGGAAAAATTTGAAAAATACGGGAATTTAAAACTTAAATTAAGACATACGGACGTTTTTCGCGATATTTATGAATGTTATGATGACTCTTTTGATGAACATTTTGATTGTACATACAGTGTAAATCGAGGCGATAACGGACAATTGTCGTTCGGATTCTCTATAATGTTAAATGAGAGGGACGGGCCGCTGATATTCAAGGAGGCTGATTTATTTATAGTTAGTAAGGGCTGGAGTCGCACATATATCTCGAAACCTGTCTACGGGAGTTATACATGTGACTATTCAATTAGGTATAAAAAAGGACGGAGAGAGTTAATTATTGGAAGATATGATTGTTACCCAGATACAATAGACGTGCAATTCTCTCAGAATGGCAATCCCAAAGATGGGGAAATTGACTATTCTATTGAGTCAATAAATTATTTCTCTGTAATTAAGCAGTAAACCAGAATAAGTGTTAATGATTTGTTCGAATTAAAGTTGGGTGCTGCCTACAGGCTCGCTTTATTGCCTTCTTGGCCACAGGCTACGCCTTCGGGGCGCGTTTTGGGTGCAGGGGCCGTGCCCCTGCCCGCCGGAGGCTCTTGAACGCCCCAAAACAGGGCCCAAAATCAGATCGAGAAGCTGACGCCACAGCCGCAGGATGATTTGGCCTGCGGGTTGAGGATTTTGAACTGCGCGCCGACCAGTTCTTCGACATAGTCGATGATCGACCCGGCCAGCAGGGGGGCGGAGACTTCGTCGATCAGGGCCTGAGCGCCGTCATAGGCGATGACGGTATCGCCGTCTTCGGGCGCTTCGACCAGATCGAGCTGGTACTGGAAGCCTGAGCAGCCGCCGCCTTCGACGGCGACGCGCAACAGGATCGGGTGCCCGGCGTCGGCGGACAGGCGGTTGAGGTGGCGCGCGGCGCTGGCGGAAAGCGTAATCGGGTTCATGGGCTCAATATAGCGCGGGGCGGGCGCGAGTTTTAGAGGGCTTAGTTATTTTTTGTCATGAATTTGCATTGCAAATTGGCGCGCAGAGGGGGATTTAGGGCGTAAGTTCCACTGCGAAAGACCCTGCCCGTGCACGATCCGCTGATCCTGACGCTTGCGCCCTATAGCGAAAACCATGCCCGTTCGCGGGGGCGGTTGTACAGCGAGCCGGACAGCCTGACGCGCACGGCCTTTGCGCGGGATCGTGACCGGGTGATCCACTGCACGGCCTTCCGGCGGCTGAAGGGCAAGACGCAGGTGTTTGTGGCGGGGCACGGCGACTATTTCCGCACGCGCCTGACGCATTCGATCGAGGTGTCGCAGGTGGCGCGCTCGCTGGCGCATACGCTGGGGGCCGATCAGGACCTGGCCGAAACCATCGCCTTGTCGCACGATATGGGTCATTCGCCGTTCGGTCATGCGGGCGAGGACGAACTGCACAAGATGATGGAGCCGTGGGGCGGCTTCGATCACAATGTGCAAACCTTCCGCATTGTGACGCGGCTGGAGCACCGCTATCCGGCGTTTGAGGGGCTCAATCTGGCCTGGGAGACGCTGGAAGGGGTGATCAAGCACAACGGCCCCGTGGCGCACAAGCTGGGCAATCCGGCGTGGAAGGCCGTGGCCGATTTCAGCGATTTCTGGGACTTGCGCCCGGAAACCTATGCGTCGCTTGAGGCGCAGATTGCGGCGATTTCCGACGACATCGCCTATAATAATCACGATGTTGATGATGGTTTGCGCGCCGGGCTGTTTACGCTGGCGGACCTGCGCGACATCCCGCTGATCGGACCGGCGATTGCCGAGGTCGAAAAGGACTGGCCGCTGATCGATCAACGGTTGTTGCGGCTGGAGGCCATCCGCCGCGTGATTGGCTTTATGATCCGCGATGTCTGTCTGGAGACCGAGCGGCGGTTGAAAGAAGACGGCATCGAAACGGCGGAGGATGTGCGCCGCGCCGGGCGTCAGATGGTGGCGTTTTCGCGCACGGTGAATGAGGATTTGTCGCGGCTGCGGGCCTTTCTGTATGCGCGCATGTACAAGCACTATACCGTCAATCGCCACCGCTCGCAGGCGCGGCGCGTGCTGAACGACCTGTTCCGCCTCTATATGGAGGAGCCGGAGGTGCTGCCCCCCAACTGGTACGGGCGGGTGTGCACCAAGGATACCGAAACCCAGCGTGCGCGCGTGGTCTGCGACTATATTGCTGGCATGACCGACGCCTACGCCATCGAACAGCACAGGCAGTTGTTCAGTATGTCATAGAGGCCGACTCTATTGCACAGCTCGGAGACTACGCCTTCGGCTCCAGCAGGTCCCACAGATTGCCGAACGTGTCGCGGAACACGGCCACCGTGCCATAGGCTTCGTGGCGCGGGGCCTCGGTAAAGACCGCGCCCGCCGCGCTGAAGCGCGCATGGTCGCGGGCAAAGTCGTCGGTGAACAGGATCAGAAAGACGCGCTCACCGGTCTGATTGCCGATGGCGGCACGTTGAGCCTCATTCGAGGCCTTGCCCAGCAGCAGGCGCGTTTCGCTCGAACCGGGCGGAGCTATCAGCACCCAGCGCTTGCCGCCGCCCAGGTCGGTATCCTCGATCAGGTCGAAGCCCAGCCCGGCGCAGTAATGGGCGATGGCCTCATCGTAATCGGGCACGACGAGGGTAACGGCGGCGATGTGGCTCATATTTTAGTCGCGCCTCCGTATCCAAAAACCGCTACTCCCTTCTTGGGGGCGCTCATCGGCTCGATTTCTTGACCAGAAACATCGCGGCGTCGGCTTCGGCGATCCATTCTTCGGCCGAGGCCTGTCCTTCGTAGGCGCGCACGCCGAACGAACCGCCGACGCGCAGGTACAGGCCCTGATGTTCAAAGGTGGCGATATTCAGTTCGGCCTCAAGCTTCTGCGCCTTGCTGCGGGCGACGGAGACGTCGGCGTGGCGCAGCAGGATGGCGAATTCGTCGCCGCCCAGACGCCCGACCGAATCGCCTTCGCGCACATTGGCGTTGAGCCGCTCAGCAATGTGGATCAGCGCCTTGTCGCCGGCGGCGTGGCCGTAGGTGTCGTTGATGGCTTTGAAACCATCCAGATCGAGATAGATCAGGCAGGCCGGGTCGCCATAGCGGCGGCCATCCCCCATGGCGCGGCCCAGATCCCGCAGGAAGGCGCGGCGGTTGAGCGTCGGCGTCAGCACATCGTGATCGGCGTGGTGCTCAGCCAGCGCCACCTGCTCGGTGAGGGCCTTGATATCGGCCTTCAGGCGGATGTTTTCGCGGATCAGGCTGTCGATCAGGGTGCGCGCCGCCAAGGGCCATTCATCACCCGTCTGGGGCTCCGGCGCGGGCGGGGTAGGGGCGGGGGCCGGGACGGGCCGGGGGGCGCCACCAAACTGGCTTTGCAGCAGGGCCTGCATCGACGCCGTCAATCCGCCCGCGGACAAGGCGGAGGGCTCAGAATCGGCAGAGGCTGAGGGCGGCAAGGCGGTCATGCGCCCAAGATTAGCGGCGTTTGGAGCGCGAAGCGAGTGCTATTTGCACAGACGCCCCTTGCAGGCCGGGGCCTAATCCTATAGTTCGCGGCCTTTCAGCTTTCGGAGGTGGGCATGACCGCGTCGAAACCCAGAGTCGCCATCATTATGGGCTCGCGCTCGGACTGGCCGGTGATGAAAAAGGCCGCTGAGGCGCTGGACGGCCTGGGCGTCACCTATGAGGCGCGCGTCGTCTCGGCGCATCGCACGCCGGAGCGCATGGTCGAATTTGCCAAATCCGCCAAGGCTGAGGGTTTTCAGGTGATTATCGCTGGCGCCGGTGGGGCCGCCCACCTGCCGGGCATGACCGCCTCGCTGACGCCGCTGCCGGTGCTGGGCGTGCCGGTGCCGGTGCGCGACGGGCTGAAAGGCCTCGATTCGCTCCTGTCGATCGTGCAGATGCCGGGCGGTGTGCCGGTCGGCACGCTGGCGGTCGGGGAAGCCGGTGCCAAGAATGCCGGGCTTCTGGCGGCGCAGATTCTGGCCCTGTCCGATCCCGAACTGGCGATCCGGGTCGAAGCCCTTCGTCAGGCGCAGACCGACGGCGTGCCCGATAGCGTTGAGGACTAAGCCATTGAAACCGCTGCCTTTGGGGTCAAAAATCGGCATTCTGGGCGATGGTCAGTTGGGGCGGATGCTGTCGCAGGCGGCGTCACGGCTGGGCTTCAAGGTGGTGGTCTATGGGCCCGACGCCGAATCGCCGGCGGCCAGCGTCTCGGCGGTGTCGAAGGTGGCGCGCTATACGGATGAAGCGGCGCTCGATCGCTTTGCCGCGGCCTCGGACGTGATTACGTTTGAGTTTGAAAACGTGCCGGTCGCTTCGCTCGACTATCTGGTGTCCAAAGGCGCCAAGGTCGCCCCCAATGCGCGGGCGCTGGGCATCACGCAGGACCGTATCCTCGAAAAGCGCTTTGCCCGCAGCGTCGGCATCGGCACGGTCGATTTCTATGAGATCAACAGCCTTGACGACCTCGAAAAGGCGATTGCGGCCAATGGCTTGCCTGCCCTTCTGAAGACGCGCCGCGAAGGCTATGACGGCAAGGGTCAGGTGTGGATTCGCGCCGCTGAAGAGGCGAAAGCGGCCTTCGACAGCCTCAATGGTCGCCCGGCGATTCTGGAGGCGAAGGCCGATTTTCAGCGCGAAGTCTCGGTGATCGCCGCGCGCGGCTACGACGGTACGGTGAAAACCTATCCGGTCGGAGAAAACCACCACGTCAGCGGCATTCTTTCGACGACGCTGGCCCCGGCGGTGGTGTCCGACACGCTGAAAACGCGCGCGGAGACGATTGCCAGGAAGGTGCTGGAAGGCCTTGATTATGTGGGCGTCCTGGGCGTCGAGCTGTTTGTGCTCGAAGGCGATGAACTGATCCTCAACGAGGTCGCGCCGCGCGTGCACAATACCGGACACTGGACGCAGGACGGCTGCCTGTGTGATCAGTTCGAACAGCATATCCGCGCCGTCGCTGGCTGGCCGCTGGGCGATACCACAGCGCGTTTTCAGGTCGAAATGACCAATCTTCTGGGGCCGGATGTGCTGGCTTGGGAAGCCCTGTCGCAGGAACCGGACTCACGGCTCTATGTCTACGGCAAGGATGATCCGCGTCCGGGCCGCAAGATGGGCCATATCAACCGCTTGAAAGCGAGTCTTTAGGCCGCCGCCCCAAAGCGCAGCTTGCCCAGAAATTCCACGGCCCCCAGCAGCGCGTTTTCGGGCTTCAAAGGCAGTTTGGCCTTGAATTTTTCAAACGCCATCACCTGTTCGATATTGCGGGTGATCTGTTCGTGCTGGGCCTCAACCCCTTGCGTCAGGCGCGTCATCAGGGCCGTGGCCAGAATGCCGGATACGATGGCGCGTTTGGAATAGTGGTTTTCGTCCAGCGCCTTATCCCCCGCCTTGCGCCACACAAGGTCAGCCGACTCCCACAACAGGCGGCGATAAAGCCCCAGATGCTGCGGCAGGCACAGGTGCCCGATCAGGCGGTGCGTCGCGCGTTCATCGGCGCAGGCGGCGTCGATGCGGCGGTTGAGCAGGAAGCCTATGCGTTCACGCACCTTCATCGCAGACAGTTGCGCGTCAATGTCATCACCCGCAAGCGCCGCATCGCCCTGACGCCACAGGATCGCGGCGATGTCCGACGGCCCGTTGGGGCAGATCAGTTCAACCTCGGCGGGGCTGAGGCCGATTCGCGCACCCGCGACGCGCACGGTGACGCGGGTCAGGCCCAGATCGGGCATCAGCGCGGCACAGGCCGTGGCCAGTGACTGTTCCAGTTCGGTAAGGGCATTTGCGGACATGGGCCCAGAATAGGCCCAAGCCCGCCCCGCGCCAAGACCAAATTGCACCTGCGTCAAAAGGCAACAGCCCGATAAAATGTTTAATCCGGCGTTTTTCAAAGGCGGTGCGGCTTGAATTGGGCGCGGGCATGATGTAATGGCTTCGCCCACACGCCCGCAGACCACGGTTTGCGGGCAGCTTGTTTTCACCCTCCGCCCTTTTATGGCCCGAACTTCAAAAGGGCGAGGCGGTCCGTCGCAAGGCTTAACGGCCCGGCGGAACAGACAGAATGGAGAGATACCTCTGGTACAGATCTTTGTCCGCGACAACAATGTCGATCAGGCCCTGAAGGCGCTGAAGAAGAAGATGCAACGTGAAGGCTCCTTCCGCGAAATGAAGCGTCACGTCCACTACGAAAAGCCCTCTGAAAAGCGCGCTCGCCAGCAGGCCGAAGCCGTGCGCCGCGCCCGCAAGCTGGCGCGCAAGCGTCTGCAACGCGAAGGCGGTGCGACCACGGGCCGCTCGAAGTAAGCCTTACGGACACGATCCGATCTTTAAAAAGCGTCGAAGCCTCAGCTTCGGCGCTTTTTGTTTGGCTTTTTTGCATTGCAAAAAGTCAAACCTGCGGCAATGAATAGCGGCATGTGGGGTAAGTCGATGAAACACCAGAAAGACACGCAGCCGAACGAGGCGCTGATTGCCATTCGCACCATCGCCATGCCGGCGGACACCAATCCGGCGGGCGATATTTTCGGGGGCTGGCTGATGTCACAGATGGACCTCGCGGCCGGAAACGTCGCCGCGCGCCGGGCCGTGGGTCGCGCCGCCACCATCGCGGTCGAAGGCATGACCTTTCACACGCCGGTGCGCGTAGGCGACGAAGTGTCCGTCTATGCTGAGCTGATCTCGACCGGTCGTACCTCGATGAAGATCCACGTTCAGGCGTGGCGGCGCTCACGCGACTCCGACGTGCGCATCAAGGTGACCGATGCCGACTTTACCTTTGTCGCCATCGACGAAAACGGCAATTCGCGCCCGCTGCCTCTGCCGTGAGTTAGAGCGCATTCCGAAAAGTGTGCAACGGTTTTCGGAATCAAATGCACGATAAAACAAAATGTTAGAGCGGAGTTTCGATTCAGTCTGAACGAAATCCGCTCTAAGGCATAGCCTTGCGCAGGGCCTCGTTCATGCGGCTTTGCCAGCCCGCGCCGGTGGCGCGCCAGGCCGCCAGAACATCGGCATCCAGCCGAAGATGCACCGACTGTTTCGGTGTCTCCAGCGGTGGGCGACCACGTCGGATAGAGGCCGCCAGTTCCGGGAAGACCTCGGCAAACGGCCGCATATTGGCAAGCTGTTCGTCCGTCAATTCGGGGTTGTCGGGGTCAGAAGCGATCATGGCCTGAATACGCGCTTCTTCAGCGTCGGTGAGCGGCGCGATTTTAGTCTTCGGCATAGTTCTTCCTTTCTTTCTTGCTGGCCGGGCGCATCGAAATCACATTGAGCGCTTCTGTGCCCATCGGGCGAAAGACGACGGCAACAACAAGCTGATCATCGAAATAACCGACGGCAACGAAACGGCCCAGCTTTGCATCCGCGATGCGTGCGGCCTCGAAAAAGCTGATCGTCAGGTCGGCAAAATCCAGCCCGTGCTTTTCGAGGTTTCTCAGACGCTTCGGTTCGTCATAGAGGATCAGCATAATTATTGTGTACACGATAATGTGCAGCGGGTCAATTATCGTGTCGTAACACTGTCTTTATAAAGACGTTGACCAAAGCCGCGCGCCTTGTCATTTTCTCCGCCAGTCAGGGAGGCAGAAATGGCCAAGGCATCGGTAACGGACCGGCTTGTCACGTGGTTCACCGTGTGGGACGAGGACAAGACGCGCAGCGTGCTCAATATCACGCTGGCCGTGCTGACGGGTCTCCTGTTCGGCATGGTGCTCGATACCATCCTGCGTCAGGTCGGCAATTACATGTTCCCGCCGCCGCCGACCTTCGATATGGCCAGCCCCGAAGACATCGCCAAACTGCTCGATACGGTGCCGGCTGACGCCTATATCATCAAGATCATTTCATGGGCGCTGGGCACGCTCGGCGGCGGCTATCTGGCCGTGCGTATGGCTAAGGTCGGGGCCTTTCCGGCGTGGCTCACCGGGGTGCTGCTGGTGGCCAGCTACATGATCCATATGAGCTTCATCCCGCACCCCACCTGGGTGGTGCTGATCTGCCTGCCGCTGTGCGCCGTTTCGGCCTTCGCCGCGGGTCTGCTCGGCAACTACATGCTGATCCGCCAGACGCGCGGTTAATCTAAGACACCGCCCTTATTTCGGCTTGGCCTCGATCCTGAGCAGGGTGGGGGCCTTGTCCAGCGTCACGCGCGCCGCCGTAGCCTGCGCCGCCGGTTGAAACACCGGATGCCCGTCCTTGGTCTTCGGCAGGGCCGCGCCCTTGCCATCGGCGCCGATGGCCTGCCCGCCCGCTGCCCCGACAAAGACGATGCGGTCGAGATTGGGCACCGCCAGGCTCATCACACCGGCGGCCTTTTTGGCCCCGGCGCGCGCCTGATCGACGGCCTTTTTGAGGTCGGGGACGGCGTAGGCGGCCGCAGGCGGCAGGGCGGCGGCGATCAGCAGGGTCAGGCCCATCTTGCTGCCGTCCGGGCGCGTGACCGTGACCGGGGCCTTGGCTTTCAGCGCCGCGACGGGGGGCAGGGGTGTCAGGGTGTTGTCTGCGGCCACGCTGAGCGGCGTCTCGCCATTATGCTTCAGCACCAGCCGGATATCGGACAGCCTAGCCCCGGTGACCGCCAGTTTATAGGCCAGCCGGAAGTGCGTGCGTTCGGCGGTTGGCAGGTTCAGGTAGTTGAGCAAAAACGGGAAGATGTCCGTGCACGGCACGTCCTTGCTTTCGGCCCGCGCCGCAGAGGCCCCCACGACCGCCAGCGCTGCCGCCGACCCTACGAATCCCCGCCGATTGAAAACAGTCATGAACCACCCCGCAAAACAGACGATCCCGAACTGTGGTTCGGGATCGCGGCAAAATCACGGCTATCTCAAATCTATTTCGCCCGGTCGTCAATGCCGATCTTTGAAGGCGTGGCATCAAAGCTGACGCTGACCGCACCGGGGTGTTCCGACGGCACCAGATAGGGCGTGCCGGCCGGATAGGCGTCATCAACGGCGGATTTCGGCAGCACCTTCTGGCTGCCATCGGCCATCGTCACGCGCGCATTACCGGAGCCGACAAAATACAGCCGATCGAGCTTGGGTTGCGTTAAGGCCAGCACACCGCCGACCTTGCGCATCACGCTGTTGCTCTGCGTCACGGCCTTGGCCAGCGGCGCGACCGTCATGGTCTTCGCCGGGGTTTCGGTGGCATAGACGCGCACGCGCATAGACACGCCCTTTTCCGGCCCATTGACGACCACCGTAGCCCCGCCACGCAACTGTGCCAGCGTCGGCAGGGGGGTGATGCGCCCGTCACCGCCGATGTTTAGTTTCTGGCTCTGGCCATTGTGCTTGAGTACGATGCTGGCGCCTTGCGTGCCGCCCTTGATCTTCAGAATATAGGCGACGGTGATCTCATCGCGCTCAGACGTCGGCAGGGCGAGGAATTTCGACAGGAAGGGAAAGGCCTGATCGGCGGAGATTTCGCGCTGCGTCTGCTGCGCGACGGCGCTCACGGGGATCAGTCCGGCGGCGGCCGGCGTCAGGCACAGGGCGGCAGCCAGCAGGGCGGGCTTGGCGGCTTTGACAAACATAGGCAGGTCCATCTTTCTGTTCTTTCTGTTGTTCTAGCCTATGCGTTTTACAAAATTAAGGCTGAACCGCAGATGAAGAGATCAGAAAGGCATCAGGACGACAGGTGGCGCGCCGTCATCAGGGCGTGTGCGGTGGCGATAATCTCACGCAGCACGTCCATATCCACCTCGCTGAGACGCTTGATATAGAGGCAGCCGCCGCCGGTGGTGTGCTTGCCAAGGCGGGCGAGGTGATCGGCCTGTTCCGGGGCGCTGGCCAATACATAGAGGGTCAGGGCGGCGCTGCGCACGGCAAACGCGCTGAGCGGCCACGGCACCGTCGTCTTGCCGCTGAGATAGGTGTAGCGGCCATAGCCGATCAGTGACGTTCCCCACACGACCGGCGGCTCGCCTGTGACGTCCGTAAACAGGCGAAGCAGGGTTTGGGCGTCGGCGCGCATCTTTTCGGGGGCTTTCGCGTCCAGAAAGGCCACGGGATCGGCGTCGGTGGGCTGGGTCTTCGGTTCGGCCATGCCCTCAGACTGTGGGCGTAACGCGGGTTTGTCAAGCAAACGGCAGGCAGGTGGGCAAGCTCTGGACGTCAGTTGGATGCCCCCAGCGCGGCGGCAGGCCATTGCGGTCACGCACCCAGTCCTCGACCATGGCCGCCTGCTGCTCATAGCCATAGTCTGTAAAGGCTTTGCCGGGGATGAGGCGGTAGCGATAGCGCCCGCGTTCGCGCCACAGATAGCGCCACAGGGTCAGGCCGTTGGCATACTGCCACACATGCGTCAACTCATGCGCCAGCAGGGCCAGAACCTCCGGACGAGCCGAAAGATCAGCGGGCAGGTCAGGCCAGAAAATCCTGCGCCCGCGCACCACGATCAGCGGCCCGCGCCCGACCGCCTGAGACAACCAAGACAGCGGATGTGCCCGCCCGATCAGCCGCACGGCCTCGACCGGCACGGCAGCGATCAGTCCCGCAGGCAGGGCCGTGCGTTCGGAAAGGGTGAGGGAACGAATCATAACGCTGTGATTTGAATGACACGCTTTGAATGTATTTTGTTGCGATTGCACATTTTAAAGTTGAATAAACGCGAGGCTCATGGTCGCCTGTCCATCTTTAATCGGGTGGGGTTACATCATGACAAACCGTATTTTATTCGCCTTCGTCTGCGTCATTGCTTTCCATACGTCGGTGGCCAACCTGTCGCAAGGACAGGGTGTTTTTGACAGGGCTTTGGCACAAGCCAAACCCAAAAACGCTGAAGGTGAAGACAGTGAATACAATAAAATTGGCTGGCCGCCATCATTCCAAGATGGTGTTGTTTGCTACTTTAACACGACATATGACCGTAAAGAGGGGGATATCAATCAGTCTCCGGGGAACTATTCTCCTGATATGGGCTCGGAGGATCTCAGAAAGGCTGTTGAGGTCGTTCAGACCTCGTGGTTCCGGCGTTCGGCCTGTATGCGGGATGTCCGCCGCGCCAATGCCTTCCTGTCTTCGCTGGGAGCGGTGGGTTATCTAGCCAGCAAGGACAACACGACCCCGGCCATGTCAAATGGCTTTGCTACCTTGGCGCTGGCGGCGGTCATTAATGATCAGTTGCGTTCTGTGTCACCTTTGTCGCGTTTCTATACCGGGGCGGTGACCGGAACCCACCTTGCCGGACATCGCAACACTTTTGTCAATAAGCGTGTAGAGCGATTGAATGATATCGTGCTCAGCGACGTCAGTGGTTGCAAAAATACCTTGGAATTGCAGGAAAGGGCCACAAGGCTCACTGCTGCGGCCAATACTGTGTTGAACAACAAGCCGAATACCGATCCTGTTCCCGGCCTCGTGAATAAATACAAGATGAGCGTTGAGGAGTTTAAACGCTGGTGCGAAAGCTACCGGACTACGCAATCCAACTTCTCACTGTTTA
>NZ_JAIWNX010000022.1 GCF_020217185.1 Asticcacaulis sp. | reverse complement strand
AAGAGTCTCAGAGAGATATTCTCAATAAATTCAACGGAGATCGCGTTGGCGCTTGGCTCAGATACAAGCAGTTCGTTAATACGGTAGGCCAGGAAAACCGCCCTACAGCCTATTCAGCCCTGAGCCGCATCATCACTACTCCTTTTGATGTCGCGAGCAAGCTGTTGGGTGGGGGGGATGACAGCCTCGTCCTGCGCAATGCCGGCACCGTTCAAAGCAAGTCGGTCATGGCGATGGAGATGCCGTTATTGAATTTACAGGCTATTTCCATCCCTAAACCGGGGCGGGCCAGTTACTCTATTGAGCTTGATTACCAGCAGACCCGAGATGCTCTTCAGCCGTATTTCGATCTCTACTGTGCCAAGGGCAAGTCGGGTGCCGCCACCAAGGCTTGCAAGGATTATAACAACCTGAATGTCAGCGCAGAATTGATAAGCAACGCAAAAGAATGGCACGATGCTGATGCCAAATGGCGCAAGATTGATGCCTATTTTACGGAATTGCAGACGGAAAACGCGCGGCGCTTCCTGTGGATCAATCTCGACAACGGTACGGCCTCGGTCGGTGTCGAAAGTCTGACCGCAACAGACGCGACGGCGGGGGCGAAACCTCAGCCCTGAGTCATTGACGTCCACTTATGGACGCCCGCATAAAGGGGGTCTTAAGGTGCGGAGAGGTGTTGTGTCTGCCATCGTCTTTACGGGCCGCGTCTGCGATGCCGAAGCGCAGGCATGGATTGCTGCCCTGTCTGCGGCCTTGCCGGATATGCCCGTCGTGCCGCTAAGCGACGCCGACCCGAAGGCGGTTGAGGTGGCCGTAGTGGCCAATCCCGACCCGGCGCTGTTGCAGGCCCTGCCGCGCCTCAAATGGGTGCACAGCGTCTGGGCCGGGGTCGAGCGGCTGGTGGCTGAGTTGCCGGTGGACCTGCCGATTGTGCGGCTGGTCGATCCGGAACTGAGCCGCGTGATGGGCGAGGCGGTGCTGGCCTGGACGCTCTACCTTCAGCGCGACATGCCGGCCTATGCGCGTCAGCAGGCGGCGCGCCAGTGGCATCAGCGGCCCTATCGCGCGCCTTCGACGGTGACGGTGGGTGTGCTGGGGCTGGGCCATATGGGGCTGACGGCCGTGGCGCGCCTGCGGGCGGCGGGGTTTCGCGTTCTCGGCTGGAGCCGCACACCGAAACCCGCCGATTTTGAGGTGTTTACGGGCATGGACGGGCTCCAATCCCTGATGTCGCAGAGTGATATAGTGGTCAACCTGCTGCCTTCGACGCCGGACACGCGAAGAATTCTGAACGCCGAAACCCTGGGCTGGCTGCCGCCGGGCGCGGGGCTGATCAATTTCGGACGCGGCGCGGCGCTCGACATCGACTCGCTGTTGCAGGCGCTGGACCGCAACCTATCGCACGCCGTGCTGGATGTGTTTGACTCTGAACCTCTGGAGGCCGCGTCTCCCCTGTGGCACCACCCGCAGGTGACGGTTCTGCCGCACATCTCCGCCCCGACCAACCTCCACACCGCGGCGCAGGTGGTGGCGGATAATCTGCGCCACTGGCGGATGACGGGCCAACTGCCGCCGACGGTTGAGCGGTCGCGCGGCTATTAAGCGCGTCTTCAACGGCCGGATGCGGTCAGTATCTCCGGCCGTTGGTATGAGTCTGCAACGTCTTGCCAGATACGGTCTCGCGTGTAACCTTTCACAGACAAAGGCTGGAGGGCATGGGTTATGAAGCGTCTGGTATCCTTCTTGAGTATCGCCATCTGTCTGGCCAGCCCGGTTCAGGCGGCGCCCAAACCCGATCCGGTACGCGAAGCCTCCGTGGATCAGCTTCAGGCGGCCATGACGCGCGGTGAGCTATCGGCAGAGGCCATCACCAGAGCCTCCATCCGCCGCATCGAAGCCTATGACAAATCGCGCCAACTCAATGCTGTGATCGCGCTCAATCCCGATGCGCTGGCTGAGGCGCGTGCGCTGGATGCCGAACGCAAGGCGGGCAAGGTACGCGGGCCCCTGCACGGCATCCCCGTCCTGATCAAGGACAATGTGGAAACCAGGGACGCCATGCCCACCACGGCGGGGTCTCTGGCGCTGAAAGACAATGTGACGGGGCGTGACGCGCCGGTGGTGGCACGGCTGCGGGCCGCTGGAGCGGTCATATTGGGCAAGACCAACCTGTCGGAATGGGCCAATATCCGCTCGACCCGTTCGATGAGTGGCTGGAGCGCCGTGGGCGGCCTGACGGGCAATGCTTATGACGCGCGCCGTTCGGCCTGTGGCTCGTCGTCGGGCAGCGGTACGGCGGTGGCGTGGAGTTTCGCGGTGCTGGCCGTCGGGACGGAAACTGATGGCTCAGTCGTCTGTCCGTCGGCCATGAATGGACTGGTAGGGCTGAAACCGTCCATGGGGCTGATTTCGCGGACCCATGTGGTGCCTATCTCGCACAGTCAGGATATTCCGGGACCGATGGGCCGCAGCGTGCGCGATGTGGCGCTGATGCTGTCGGCCATGGCGGGCAGCGACCCGGCCGATCCGGTGACTCACGAAGCCGATGTGCGTAAAATTGACTATGCGGCGGGCCTGTCGCCCGATGCCCTGAAAGGGGTGCGTATCGGCGTGCTGCGCGACCGCACGGGCGGTCCGGGCAAGGTTGAAGCGGCCTTTAACGCCGCGCTCAAGCATCTGGAGGCGGCCGGCGCTGTGCTGGTCGATATTACCGACTCCTCGGTCGAGGGGCTGGATGCGGCTGAACTCAACGTGCTTCAGACCGAGTTGAAGGCCGATCTCAACGCCTATCTGGCCACCACGCCAGCGACGGTCAAAACGCGCACCCTGTCGGACGTCATCGCCTTCAACAAAACCGAGGCCGCCCGCGAAATGCCCTTCTTCGGGCAGGAGTTCTTTGAGGCCGCCGAAAAGACGCAGGGACTGGACGATCCGGCCTATAAGGCCGCCGCCACCCGCGCGAAAACCTTTGCGCGCAGCCATATAGACGGGCTTCTCAGCGCCTATGGCGTGTCGTTGCTGGTCGCGCCGACCTATGGCCTGCCGTGGCTTTCGGATGAGGTCAATGGCGATCAGTTTTCCGGCCCGTCGGCCAGCCAGTGGCCTGCCATGTCCGGCTATCCGCACCTGACCGTGCCGATGGGTCAGGTGCAGGGCCTGCCGCTGGGGATGTCCTTTATCGGCACCCAGTGGTCGGACGCAAACCTACTGAGTGCCGGTTTTGCTTTCGAGCAGGTGGCGAAGGCACGGGTGGCTCCCACCCAATAAGGTAATACGTCTTGAGGTGTTTTTGACGGCGCGCCGCTATGGCCGCGCCTTCATCCTTATGCGGTTGGGCGTAGGGTGCGCAGACCAAGCTGTTCTGCCGAGGATAAGATGACCCGCCGTATCGTCCCTGTCGCCACCAAGGTGCTGAGCCTTCTGCCCTTCGTTCAGACCCTGACCGGTCGCGCCCCGTCGGCCAAACTGATGGCGACGGCGGGCCTGATCAATACGCCCTATGCGCGGCGTGTGGCCCCCGGTCTTAGCGGTCTGATCAGCGTCGGTCTGGCCGTCGTGGCGGTGGCCCGCTTCGTCAAGGACATCCAACGCCGTAAGACGGCGCGGATCAGCGGGAGGCGGGGATGAGCGCCGTCTTCGCGCCTGATGCCGCCTTACGGGCCCGGCGCGCGCTGGGCCTCAGCCTGTGGACCGCCGGGGTGGTGCTGACGGTGGGTAGCGGAGCCGTTGCGGCGCGTATTGCCACCTTTGATGGCTCCATGCTGACCCAAGTCTATGAGCGCCGCGACCCGCACGCCGTGTTCCCCGCCACGGAAGCCGTAAAGCGCGATGTGCTGGATGTGCGCCCGCCGGTGGTGGAAACGCTCGCCCTCGCCAGCGCCTGGCCCGCGACTGAGGCCTTGCCCCCGCCCGAAGACGCCACTTCGGTCAGCTCTGAAACCTCGGCAGCGGCGGATATGGCCTATGTGTCGCCGGATGTCAGCGATGCGGCGGCTCTGGCCGAGGCCACCCGGCCGCGCGCCGTGCCGGGCGTCATCGAATGCACCGACACCTGTTTCGACGCGCATCAGGCGGCCACCGACACCGTCGAAACCGTGGATGGCGACACCACCTCCCTGCCGGCCATTACACCCGAGACGGCGGCCCGGCCAGAGACGGTGGCGCTCGATGACCTGTTGCCCCGCCGCTGAGCCCGCCAGCCTCTGGACGAGGGTAGGGGCGCGGGTTAGGATGCCCGATCTGGAAAGCGACGAGGAGGGGCACATCATGTACGGATCGAAAGTCAAAAAAGGGCTGATCAGCCTTGCGGTGATGGCCGCATTGGGGTTGGGGGCTCAGGCGCACGCCCAGACCGCCACACCCGCTCAGGGTGAGGCACAGGCGGCGGCGCTCAAGACCTGCCTCTCAAAGGCGGTAACGCCGGAAGACCAGCGTCTGATCGTGCGCTACGTCTTCTTCATGATGGCGCGCCATCCCGACGTCTCTCGCTATGCGGCTATTTCGCAGGCCGAACGCACCGAACTTGATCGGGGAGTCGGGGTCATGATGACGCGGCTGATGGTCGATCAGTGTGGGGCTGAAATCCGCGAAATCTACAAAAGCGGCAATCAGACTGTCGTGGAGAACGCCTTCGGAGAGGCCTTTTCGAGCGTCGGTGAGCGAGGCATGGAAGACCTGATGGCCCATCCGGATGTGCAGACGGCCTCGATGGGGTTCGTCACCTATATGGACATGAACAAGGTGGTGAAGCTGTTCCTGCCGAAATAAGGTCTTTCATTAACCTTAGGCGTTAACCGGAAACCGCCTCTTAAGATTTGGCGGGTTAAGTTCGGAAGAATCACGAAGTTCTCCGGACCCCTCCTGCATGTTTCAGATTATCGGTATTGTCGTCCTGTTTGCCACGGTGTTCGGCAGCTATCTGTGGTCCGGCGGGTCCATGGCGCCGATTCTGCACTCCCTGGCTTACGAACTTACGGGCATCTTGGGGGCCGCCATTGGTGCCACGCTGATCGCTAATGACCTGCATACCCTGAAGGGAATGGCCGGGGGATTGGGTAAGGTGTTCAGCGGTCCCAAGTGGAAGGGCTCCGATTATCGCGATCTTCTGTCGCTGTTGTTCCAGTTGACCAAGACGATGAAGGCCAAGGGGGTCATCGCGCTGGAAAGCCATATAGAAAAGCCGCATGACTCCTCGATCTTCTCGCGCTACCCCAAGATCATGAAGGACCACTTCGCCATCGACTTCATCTGCGACACGCTGCGTATGATGACGATGAACCTCGAAGACCCGCATCAGGTTGAGGACGCGATGGAAAAGCAGCTCGAAAAGCACCACCACGAGGCTGCGCATCCCGCTCATGCTCTGCAAAACATGTCAGATGCCCTGCCGGCGCTGGGTATCGTTGTGGCTGTTCTGGGGGTTATCAAGACCATGGGTGCCATCACCGAGCCGCCGGAAGTGCTGGGTGGCATGATCGGCGGCGCGCTGGTCGGCACCTTCCTGGGTGTTATGCTGTCCTATGGGCTGGTTGGGCCGTTTGCGGCCCGTCTCAACGGTATCGTTGAAGAAGAAGGCGCCTTCTACAAGATCATTCAGGCGGTGCTGGTGGCGCACCTGCACGGCAATGCGGCGCAGATTTCGGTCGAAATCGGTCGTGGCAACATCCCGTCCGGGGCGCAGCCGTCCTTTGCCGAGATGGAAGAGGCGCTCAACAATATCCCGAACGAATAGGGTAAGGTTAACGCAGGGGCGAATCCGTCCCTCTGAAAAGCCGCAATTTCCCGCCTTTGGCGTATTTTGAGGGGGAATTGCGGCTTTGTTGCGAGAGGTGATCACATATTTGTGAAAACACCCCTTGCGAGACTCAGCGGTTTTGCGTATGAAGGAGTCGGGCGCAGTTGCTAGGCGCTCTAACGTTAGAATCTAAGGATCTGGATCCATGACCTCTGAAATCGTCCGCAAGGCCCTGCTCGCCGCCGCCGCCGTCGCCGCTCTGTCGGTTGCCGCTTGCTCGAAGCCGGCTGAAGAGCCCGCCGCCACCGAAGAATCCGCTCCGGCTGACGCTTCGGCTGACGCCTCGGCCACTGTCGAAGCTTCGGAAGCCGCTTCGCCGGCCGCCGTCGAAGCTCCGGCTGCTGAAGCTCCGGCTGCTGCTCACTAATCCCCTGCGCCTCACGGCGCTGGATTAGACAAGAGTTTGGAAGAGGTCGTTCCCGGGAACGGCCTCTTCTTTTTTGTGCGTGAGCCCGATGACCGACGACCCCCAGCTTTATTTTGCCGAAGACGGTAACCCGCGTTCGGCGCGTTTCGATGACATCTACTATTCCTTACAGGACGGTCTGTCGGAGACGCGGGCGGTGTTCCTGAGCGGCTGTGGCCTGCCTGACGGGTGGGCCGGGCGACGTCATTACACGGTGGGCGAACTGGGGTTTGGCACCGGGCTCAATATCGCCGCCCTGATGCAGCTGTGGGCCACTCATCGTCCGGCGCAGGGGCACCTGCACCTGTTTTCCGTCGAAGCCTATCTGATGCCGCGTGAGGCCGCCGCACGCGCGCTGGCCAGCTGGCCGGAACTGGCCCCCTTTGCCGAGGCGATTATCGCGCGCTGGCCGCCGCAACGGCGCGGCTTTCACCTGATGACCTTCCCCGAATGGGGCGTGACCCTGACGCTGGCCCTGATGGATGTGCGCGACGCGCTGAGCCAGTGGGACGGTCAGGCCGATGCGTGGTTTCTCGACGGCTTTTCCCCGGCGCAGAACCCCGACATGTGGGCCGATGACGTGCTGAGCGCCGTGGCGGCGCACAGCGCGCCAGGCGCGCGTCTGGCGACCTTTACCGTGGCGGGGTTTGTGCGGCGCGGGCTTCAGACTGCCGGCTTTGAAGTGTCGAAACAGCCCGGCTTTGGGCGCAAGCGTGAGCGGCTGGAGGCGGTTTTCCCCGGCACCGTCAAAGCGCCCCCCGCGCCAGAGCGCATTGCCGTTATCGGCGGGGGCATTGCCGGGGCTTCCCTCGTCCATGCCCTGCGCCATTACGGGCATTCGGCCACTGTTTTCGACATTGGCCCGCAGGCGTCGGGCAATCCGGCGGGCCTGGTTACGCCGCGGCTGGATGCCGGGGGCGGGGCGATCAGCGCTCTGTTTGCCGATGCGCTTTATGCCGCCACCGACCTCTATGCGCGCCTGTGTCCCGAAGCCGTGCTGGCGCAGGGGGTGCAGCAACGCTGCGCAGACGCGCGCGACGAAGCGCGCTTTGCCAAAATCGCCGCCCAGCCCGATTTCGCGCCGGGCGATATGGTGCTCACCCCGGAAGGGCTCAGGATGGCACGCGCAGCCTCCGTGCGCCCGCCGGAGATCGTCAAGGCGCTTCTGGGAGACGCTCCGGTGGTAGCCGAAACCGTTGTGCGCGTGGAGCCCGCTGCGCCGGTGCGTATCGTGACCGACCGCGCGGTCTATGAATTTGACCGGGTGTTTCTGGCCTGTGGCGACGGGATTTTCGATCTGCCGTGGGCCGAGGCGCTCGATCTGCGGCCAGTGCGCGGGCAGATCGAAACCGCCGCCGCCCCGCCACCGGACCCGCAGCCGCAGGCCTGGGGGGGCTATTACGTGCCGATGCCCGAAGGGTTTGTCTTCGGCTCGACCCATATTCGCGGCGATCGCGCAACGGAGGGGCGTGACGATGACCGCGCCCACAATCTCGACACCCTGCGCGCGGTCCTCCCCGAAGCGGCGGACAGGGCTGCGGGGGGCACAGTGTCGCGCGCCGCGGTGCGTGTCACCACGCGCGATCACCTGCCGGTGATGGGGGAGGTGGCATCTGGCCTTACGGCGCTGACCGGTCTGGGGGCACGCGGCCTGTGTCTGGGGCCTTTGCTCGGCATGGCGGCAGTAGCGCAGGCGCTGGGGGTGCCGTCGCCGCTGACTGTGGCATCCGCGCATCGGTTGCGCCCGGAAAGATTACAGTCTGTACATAGTCATTAAATGGCCTGATTCCGCTCGCCTCATTGGAGATAAAGGACCGTCGCGTGCGGTTTGGCGAAGGAGTGATGCGATGAAGACTCTGATGACTGTTGTGGCTGTGGCGGCCGCCGGGCTGACGACCCTCAGCCTGCTTCCGGCGCAGGCTCAATCTGCGGCCTCCGCTCAGCCGGACCGTGAGCGTGACGCCGCGACACCGGCGCAAAAGGAAATGCGCAAATGCTTCCGCAGCGATGATATCGACCGCTTCAACCCCGTCGATTCGCGAACCATGATCGTCGAAACCTATGGCCGCCAGAATTACAAACTGGAACTGAGCGGGGCCTGTATGGGCATCGAGGACGCCTTCCGTATTGGTATCCGCACGCGCGCCGGTGCGCTCAACGTCTGCGGCGGCTTTGATGCGGAGGTTCTCTATTCCGAGCCGGGGTCGGGCCGTCTGGCGCGCTGCCACATCACCGACGTCAAAGCCATTACCAAGGAAGAAGCCGACCGTATCGAAGGCGTCACGCCGAAGACGGCGGAAAACAGAGACAGAGAAGGGACGTAAGAGGGTGCAGAGATGAAAGTCCTGATGAAACTGGCGGCGGTGGCCGTCGTGGTGACCAGCGGACTGGGGGCCTTGAGCCTGGCCTCTGCCGCGCCCGAAGACGCGCCCAAACCGGCGGGTAAGGCGCGGTGTCTGGACGCCAGCCATCTGAACCGCAAGATGGTGGTCGATAAGACGACGGTGCTGATCGAAGACAGTTTCGGCCGTTCGGCCCTTTTGAAGCTTTCGGCCCCCTGTCAGAACCTCGATGATCTCGACAAGATCGGCTTTGAATTTTTCGGCGGTACGCAGATTTGCGACCGGCGCGACGTCAAGATCCTCTATTCGCGTTTTGACGAGGCCCCGGTGCGCTGTCTCATCGAGTCCATAACCCCCCTGACGAAGGAAGAGGCGAGAAAGTACTAGAGCGATGTGCGGAAACGGAGTTCGGCGAAGCCAAAAGTGTGAGCGGTTTTCCGCAAAAACATCGCGAAAAACAAATATTTAGAGCGAAATGGCGATTCCACTCAAAGTCATTTCGCTCTAAAGATACAGTATCTGACCGGGGTTGGGGTTGTCGCGGCGATGGATCACTTCCTGGCAGACTTGTTGGATGTCTTCAAAACGGAAGGGTTTGGGCAGGATAAAGTCCACCCTGGCGCGACGGGCGGCATTGAGCGAATGGCTGGCGGCCAGCGGGGCCCCCTTGCGAATGGCGGTCATGACGGCAATCGGCGTGTTCGGTGCGGCCCGTCGATAGTCATCAATGTGATCGAGCGAGTTTTCATCGGCCATGAAGACGTCGATCACCAGCAGGGCCCAGGTCTGCCGGGCCAGTTCCTGAAGGGCATTGGGGCGATTGGTGGCCAGACCGGGGGCAAAGCCCGCGCGCTCGAACAGGCGTCCGATCAGTTGCGCCTGAGTCAGGCTGTCTTCGATGATGAGAACGCTGAGTGCCATGGGTACGCTCGTTGATATTACGCTGATATTTAAATTACAGCGTTCTGGTTAAGTAGGTTTGAACGTTCGGAAGGGGCAACGGAATTTGCCCTACCGAAGAGTTGGCTAAGGAGAGACAGATGCGACGTCTGAATGGAAAAGTCCTGTTCGCCGTGCTGGGCGTAGCCGGTGGGTTGATGGCCATGGGTGTCCTGCCCGTGAGTTCACAGGCCGAGGACGGTAAAAAAGCCCCGCTGCGTTGCGTAAACGGGCCGGGGATCGACACGACCGTTCTCGATCAGGAGACGATACTGGCCGAAGGGGCCGGCCGCGGCGGGGTGCTGATCAAGGTCGATGGTTGCCAGCTGACGCCCTATGATATTCTGGTGTTCGAATACCGCGGCTCGGTGCAGATTTGTGATCCGCTGGATGTGCAGCTTTCGGTGCGCCAAAGCGGAGACGGCGGCTTCAAGACGCCCTGCTTCGTGCAGTCGGTAACGCCGGTCAGCGCCGAAGAGGTCAAGACCCTGCGCAAGCAGAAGTATCAACGCACGG
>NZ_JAIWNX010000021.1 GCF_020217185.1 Asticcacaulis sp. | reverse complement strand
ATCGTTAAATTGATAGGGGGGCTTATGTCTCGGAGTCTTGTTTTAACCGCGGTTGCGGCGGGATTGTCGCTGGCGGGCAGCGTTCAGGCGGAAATCTCGTCGGTAACCGAAACCGTCACGATCATCCCGCCACAGTCCTTTACGGGGGTCGTTGAGGTCATTGATAATGACCTGCTGATCAAATCGCTGGGCGGTACGCACCGCTTTACCGGGGCGAAGGCCTGTAAGGGTCTGGTCGATGCGCCCTTCGTACACGTTCACATGACGGAACAAAAGATTTCCATCGGATATGGCGGCAAGGCGCAGGTGGTTTACGGCAACAGCATGGCCAGTACCCGCACCTGCGAGGTGACCTATCAGGGACAATATAGCCCGCCGTCACTGCTCAAAGTGACTCCGCTGGAACTCTAGATCATTATGATTTCTGGTAGAAACATAATGATCTAGCTTTGTTTTGCCCTCGCCGGGCGGTGGCTTCGCCACCTTGGCCGCCGCCTCAATGGCGGCTTGAGCGGAATGATTCCAAGAGAAATCATTCCGCTCTAATCAAAAAGCCCGGAGCGATCCGGGCTTTTTTCATCAGTCATTGTCCATCTTGAGCGCGGCGATGAAGGCTTCCTGCGGGATTTCGACCTTGCCGAACTGCCGCATCTTCTTCTTGCCCTCTTTCTGCTTCTCCAGCAGCTTCTTCTTGCGCGTGGCGTCGCCGCCGTAACACTTAGCCGTCACGTCCTTGCGCAGGGCGCGCACGGTTTCGCGCGCGATGATGCGCCCGCCGATGGCCGCCTGAATGGGGATGACGAACAGGTGCTGCGGGATGAGGTCCTTCATCTTTTCGCACATGCCCCGGCCGCGCTGTTCGGCGCGGTCACGGTGCACCAGCATGGACAGGGCGTCCACCGGCTCGGCATTGACGAGGATCGACATTTTCACGAGGTCGCCTTCGCGGTATTCCTCGATCGTATAGTCGAACGAGGCATAGCCCTTCGAGATCGACTTGAGGCGGTCGTAGAAGTCGAACACCACCTCGTTCAGCGGCAGCTCATAGACGGCCATGGCGCGCGACCCGACATAGGAGAGGTCGGTCTGGATGCCGCGGCGGTCCTGACACAGCTTGATCACCGCGCCCAGATAGTCGTCCGGCGTGAAGATGGTCGCCTTGATCCACGGCTCCTCGATATGGTCGATCTTCACCGGGTCCGGCATGTCCGCTGGATTGTGCAGGTCGATCACATCGCCATTGTTCATATAGATCTTATAGACCACGCTCGGCGCGGTAGCGATCAGGTCGAGATTGAACTCGCGGCTCAGGCGTTCCTGAATAATCTCAAGGTGCAACAGGCCCAAAAAGCCGCAGCGGAAACCAAAGCCCAGCGCCGCCGACGTCTCCATCTCATAGGAGAAGCTGGCGTCATTGAGGCGCAGCTTGCCCATGGCCGAGCGCAGGTCTTCGAAGTCCGCCGCATCGACCGGGAAGATGCCGCAGAAGACGACCGGCTGCACTTCCTTGAAGCCCGTCAGGGCCTGTGACGTCGGCTTGCGCTCATCGGTGATGGTGTCGCCGACGGCGGCGTCCTGCACTTCCTTGATCTGCGCGGTGAAGAAGCCGACCTCGCCGGGGCCCAGCGCCTCGACATCGGTGGCCTTGGGTTGAAACACGCCCAGCTTGTCGATCTTGTAGGTGGCACCGGCGTTCATCAGCTTGATCTGCTGACCGGGCTTGAGGAAGCCGTCAAACACGCGCACCAGCACGACGACGCCCAGATAGGGGTCGTACCAGGCATCGACCAGCAGCGCCTTCAGCGGCGCCGTGGGGTCGCCCTTGGGCGCGGGCAGCTTGGTGACAATGGCTTCCAGCACGTCTTCGATGCCGATGCCCGACTTGGCCGAAGCCAGCACGGCCTCGGAGGCGTCAATGCCGATCACGTCCTCGATCTGGGCGCGCACGCGCTCCGGCTCGGCGGCGGGCAGATCGACCTTGTTCAGGACGGGGACGATTTCGTGATTGTTGTCGATGGCCTGATAGACATTGGCGAGCGTCTGGGCCTCAACGCCCTGCGACGCATCGACCACCAGAATCGAGCCTTCGCAGGCGGCCAGCGACCGCGACACCTCATAGGCGAAATCGACGTGGCCCGGCGTGTCCATCAGGTTCAGGACGTAAGCCTTTCCGTCCTTGGCCTTGTAATTCAGGCGCACGGTCTGCGCCTTGATGGTGATGCCGCGCTCGCGCTCGATCTCCATATTGTCGAGCACCTGCTCCTTCATCTCACGCGCGGTGAGGCCGCCGGTGAACTGAATCAGGCGATCGGACAGGGTGGACTTGCCGTGGTCGATATGGGCGACGATGGAAAAGTTACGAATTTGGGACAGTTCGGTCATGCGGGGGCGATAGCATGATGCGCCCTTAAGGGGAAGGGGGCAGGGGCACGGCCCCTGCACCCGTAAATTTATTCGTTTGGTACGCTAATAAAAGCGCTGCCCGGAAAGGGAGCCATAAGGCTACCTAAACAGCTTCAAATCCACCGCATCGCCCATCACCTCATAACCCGCTATCGACGGGTGGATATGGTCGCCGGAATCGTAGTCGGGCTTGAGGCGCGTCGGATCCGCCGGATCAGCCATCAGCTTATCGAAGTCGATCACCGCATCAAACGCCCCTGAGGTGCGTATCCAGCGATTGACCGCCTGACGGTCGGCTTCGTTCTGCGCATCGGGGTGGTAGAGCGAAAAGCCCATAAAGGGCAGGATGGTCGCGCCGATGACTTTGATGCCGCGTTCCCGCGCCCGGCGGATCATCTGCTGATAGGCGGTGATCATATCCTCGACCAGTTGCGCATGGGCGGCAGCGCTCACCGGCGCATCCTTGGTCAGGGTGCCGAGGTCGTTGACCCCTTCGAGGATGACCAGATACTTCACCCCCGTCTGGCTCAGCACATCGCGTTCAAACCGCGCCATGGCGTTGGGGCCTGAGCCGTCATTGAGGATGCGCCCGCCGCCGATGCCGGCATTAAGCACCGACAGGTGCCGCGTGCGCGGATCGGCCTGTAGCCGTCGCGCCAGTTGATCGGTCCAGCGCGCATTCATGCCCGGCTTGACGCCATAGCCGTCGGTGATGGAGTCGCCTAAGGCCACAATCGACGCCGCGCCTTGCCGGGCCAAGACATCGACGCCCGAAACATGGAACCAGCGCTCCATGGTCTTCGCCCCGTCCAAAGACGCCTCCGCCACGCGGTTGCCTTTGGCGAAGTAGGAGACCATGCGCGCGCCAGGGTGGCTGGTCTGGGGTGAGGCGGCTTCGGGCAGGTATAGCGACAGGGTCAGGTCGGTGAACGGCTTGACGGTCAGGACCACAGGGTCGGACACATACTCCGCTCCGGCGGGAATAGTGATGGCCGTGCGGCCACCAAAGGTCAGGCCACGCGCAGTGGTCGGGTCGATGCGTGAGGTCATCTGATCCGCCGAAACCGCCGCATGGGCCGCGCCGATCTTCAGCGGTTTGGTGCCGAACACGTTGGACAGCCGCACACGAAACTGCTTCCCGCCCTGAGTCAGGCGCACGATCTGACGGATCGTCACGTCAGAAGCGATGTCCGGCGGCAGGGTGGTGTCGGGATTGGGGACCATCTGCGCCGAGGCCCAGGCTCCGACCCACACCGTACCCCCCGCCGCCGCTGAGGCCGGCAGGCTGACAAGCCCGGCACCGGCGGCGATCCCCCCCAGCAGGGCACGGCGGTCAATGGCGGTCATGTTTCGCTCCTGTACGGTTTTTTGTAGATTATACCAAGGGTCATTGAAAATGACTCTTGGTATTCCATTCGAGGATTTCTCATGTCACTAACACATATGAGAAATCCTCGTTTCTTCAACGGCCGGATGCGGTCAGCATCTTCGGCCGTTGGTATTATGCAGCCATCATCACCGGCCTGAGCGGTGTGTCAATGCGCCGGGCGCGGTTTCTCACTTGAGGCGTTTCAAATGAAAAAGACGGCGCGATCCAATGATCCGCCGTCCTTTTTCATAGATTTTACAGTTCGGTTTACAGCAGGCTGGCCGCGGCAATCAGGGCTGCCATAGGCAGGATACCGGCAAACAACAGGTTGCCAACCATACCGAACGTGTCGCTCAACTTGATCAGGGTCATCTGATACTCTCCTTGTGTTGACGACGACTATATATGTTGCGAGTGCGAAAAAGGTTAGGGGTCTATATGTCGCAGTGCCATCACATCCGGTAAGCAAACGCGGCGAAACCTGTTAAGCTTCGTGATCAGGCAAGCCGGAGGGTGGTATGCTGACGTTTGAACGGCTGAAAGAGATTGTTCTGGCCTATCCGGACACGGAAGAAACGACGTCCTGGGACGCGCGGTCGTTCAAGGTCAATGGCAAAGTCAATGGCAAGGTGATCCTGTTCTGGAATCCGACCTATGACGCGCCGGTGTTCAAGGTGTCGTTTGAGGAGCGCGACTTTCTGCTGGAGGTCGATCCGGACACGTTTTTCACCACGGACCATCATCGGCCGTGGCCACTCATACTGGCGCGCCCCGACCGCGTCGATATAGACTGGGTGAAGGCCAATATCGATCGGGTGTGGCGCGCACAGGTGAAGAAACGCACGCTGAAAGCCTGGGATGAGGCCTCGTCACGGGCCTGATAGCCGGTGATGTTCAGAAGGCGGAGAAAACGGCGGCGACAAAGGCCGCCAGCATAGCCCCGGCAATGACCATCGGGAATATCTTGTCCATCAGGTCGTCGGGGTTGATCTTAAAGGCGCGCATCTTGGCTCACCTCCTTTCGACACAACGGTGAGAGTTTACGCCCTTTTTGGCGAGCCATATGTACACCTTGTCGTGAAAGCGCCTATTGCCGCCCCACTGACGCCGTAATCCCGACACGGCGGCATGGTCAATGCGGCTATGACGAACGGGCAGGGCAGGGTGCGTAACCGCGCAGGACGGTGGGGTTGGGCGGTAGCGGTGGCTTTGGCCCTGCACGCGCTGGCCGCTCTTATGGTGGTGTGGCTGACGCCTGCGCCCTCTGCGCCAGAGCCGCCGCCGGCAGAAGTCGAGCTGTGGCCCATGCCGGTTATTGCTCGGTCGGAACCGCAAACCGAGGCCGTGCCCGCCCCGACGCCTGCTGAACCCACTCCGCGCCGTTCTTTACCGGCCCCCACACAGCCTGCGCCGCGCCCGCCTGTGCCCCAGATTCAGACGCCGCCATCCCTCATTGAAAAGCCATCCGCACCGCCCGCAGCCTCCGAAACCGGCACCGGCGTCACACCGCGCGCCTATGCCGAAGGCGGCGACGCGGGCCGGGCCGCAGCGACGCGCGCCCTGAACAAGCGTCAATTTTGCATCCAGCAGCGTAATGACGGCCGTCCGATGGATAAAGACTGCCCCGTCAGCCCGCCCAAAGAGGTGGTGCTGCCGCTAAAACCGCCGGAAACCCGCCCGACGCAACTTTGTCTGGCGGCCCGCGAACGCGAATGGCAGAAGTACCGCGAAGGGCGCGGGGCCTATCCCGGCCTGCGCGATATGGTCTCCGGCAAGAAGAAATGCCGTCAGGGCTGGGACGATTGAGCCTCACAGGCGCGGAAGGCAGCCCTATTTCAGACATGCAATAGGGCGATAGATGAACCCTGACTGAAGCCCCCGGTAAGGATTTGGTCACCCCTTCAGGGTTAATAAAAGCCTTACGCTTATTTTCGACGGAGTCTCTTGCGTCATGGAACGCCGCCATTTTCTGATGGGTGCCGCCGCTACGGCCGCCACCCCGCTGATCGCTTCGCCGCTTCAGGCCCTGGCCCAGACCGGAGCCTCCGCCTCATCTTCCAGCGCCCCATCCGGTCGTGCCGAAGGCTATCAGCGCGATGAAATCCTGCGCGCCGGGTCCGACTTCCTTGGCGTAACGGTCGAGGCGCTGGGCGGAGCCATCGAAAAAATCTTCTCCGACTATGGTGATCGCCCGACCGCCTATATCGCCGGTGAAGAAGTGTCCGGGGCCATTGCGGTCGGTCTGCGCTATGGCAAGGGGCTGGTGCATATGAAGGCCTTGCCCAGCCCGCAAAAAATCTTCTGGCGCGGCCCGTCGGTCGGCTTTGATACCGGCGGCAATGCCTCGCGCGTCTTCTCGCTCGTCTATGGCCTTTATGACGTTGAGAAAATCTATCAGCGCTTCCCCGGCGTCGATGGCTCGGCCTATTTTATCGGTGGCCTCGGCGTCAACTATCAGCAGTCCGACGACACCATCGTGGCCCCGATCCGCGCCGGCGTCGGGTTCCGTCTGGGGGCCAATATCGGCTATCTGGCCTATTCCAAGACGCGCAAGTGGTTCCCGGCCTAAGCCTCATTTCCCACTGTTGCGAAAAATCCCCGTCACAAAACGGCGACACGGCTGACATGGCTGTGTCGCCGTTTGGTTAAGCGGCTGTCATCATGGCCGCGTAGCAGCGTTCCTCAGCGGCGTCGTGTGGACGCCCATTGGGGATTTGAGTATGAAAGCCTATCTGCAAGCCGGGACTGCCCTGGCCCTTTTGTTTGCTGCCGCGCCGGTTCTGGCGGCGGAAGCGCCCAAGGCGGAGGCCGCTGCGGCTCCGGCCGAAGAGATCACCGAAGTCATCGTCTATGGTCAGGGTCAGAGCCGTCAGCTCCAGACGCTGAAGGGCAGCGAACTGTCGCTCGAAGCCGCCGGCACCTCGCCGCTGAAGGCCATCGACAAGCTGCCGGGCGTGTCCTTCCAGTCGGCCGACGCCTTCGGGGCCTATGAATGGTCCACCCGCATCACCCTGCGCGGCTTCAACCAGAACCAGCTCGGCTTTACGCTGGATGGCGTGCCGCTGGGCGACATGTCCTATGGCAACCACAACGGTCTGCACATTTCGCGCGCCATCATCTCCGAGGACGTAGCCCGTGTGGACCTGATGCAGGGTGCCGGTGCGCTTTCGACCGCTTCGACCTCCAACCTTGGCGGCACGCTGCAATTCTTCTCGCGCGACCCGGCCCAGAACATGGGCGGCGAGCTGACCGGCACGGTCGGTTCGGACTCGATGCACCGCCTCTATGGCCGCTTTGAAACCGGCACGCTCGATAACCTCGGTGGCCTGCGCGCCTTTGTGTCGGTCGCCGATCAGAAGTCCGACAAGTGGAAGGGCGGCGGCGAGCAGAAGCAGCAGCAGATCAGCGCCAAGGCCGTGCTGCCGCTGGGCGAAGGCGAACTGACCGGCTTCATCAACCACTCCGAACGCCGCGAGCAGGACTATCAGGACATGTCGTTCGAAATGATCGGACGTCTGGGCCGCGACTGGGATAACTTCCAGCCGAACTACGCCGCCGCCATCGGCGTGGCTACCACCCTCAACAATCCGGCCCTCTACGCTTCGGGTCAGCTTGACCCCAATTCGGGCTACTGGACCGGCAAAGGTGTCAACCCCTACGCCGCCTACGGCGTGGCCAACCCGGACGACGCCTACTATTACGGCGCGGGCGTGCGCGATGACGACCTGATGGCGCTCAGCTATGAGACCCCGATCAACGACATGATCAAGGTGTCGGGCACCCTCTACAACCACACCAACAAGGGTCAGGGCCTGTGGGTCACCCCTTACACGATCTCGCCGAACTACGGCGTGGCCAGCGCGACCACCAATAATGCGCCGCTGTCGATCCGCACCACGGAATACGACATCGACCGCAAGGGGGCCTTTGGCGCGGTGAACTTCGACCTCGGCGCGCACATGGTGACCGCCGGTCTGTGGGTCGAAGACAACGACTTCAATCAGGCCCGCCGCTTCTATGGCGAAACCCTGAACGCCCCGTCGCGCGATTCGCTGGGCTTCCAGTCGAACCCGATCAAGACCCAGTGGGAATACAAGTTCAACACCAAGACCACGGTCGGCTACGTTCAGGACGTGTGGACCCTCAGCGAGCGCCTGAAGCTGAACTACGGCTTCAAGGCGATGAAGGTGGAAAACTCGGTCTCGACCGTCACGGGCAGCGCCCTGTCGGGCAAGATCAAGTCGGACGACAGCTTCCTGCCGCAGGCCGGTATCGTCTTCAAGGCCCTGCCGGAAGTCGAACTGTTCGGCTCCTACTCGGAAAACATGGCCGCCTACGTGTCGGCGGCGACGTCGGGCCCCTTCGCTTCGCAGTCGCAGGCCATTGTCAACTTCGTCAGCCAGAAGCTGAAGCCGGAAAGCTCGAAGACGTTTGAAGGCGGCCTGCGCCTGAACCTCAGCAACTTCCGCGGCGTCGCAGCCATCTATCACGTCGATTTCTCGGACCGTCTGCTGGCCATCCAGCAGGGCGCTTCGATCCTCGGCAATGCGGCGGTCCTGTCGAACGTCGGTTCGGTGAAGACCAACGGCGTCGAACTGGGCGGCACCTGGCGCTTCACCGACAGCCTGCGTCTGTCGTCGTCCTACAGCTATAACGACTCCAAGTACGCCGATAACTACACCAGCAACGGCGTAACCTATCAGACCAAGGACAAGACCGTCGTCAATACGCCCAAGCACATGCTGAGCGCTGACCTGAGCTACGACAATGGTACGCTGTTCGCTACGGCGGGTGCCAAGTACACGGGCGAGCGTTACTACACCTACGAAAACATCGGCGGTAAGGTCGAAGGCTTCACCACGGTCGATGCGACGCTGGGCTACCGCTTCCCGGCCGATATCGACGTGCAACTGAACGTCACCAACCTGACCGACGAAAACTACATCTCGACGGTCGGTTCGGGCGGCTTCGTCAACCGCGACACCGCGGGCACGACCATGACCCTGCTGCCCGGCGCGCCGCGTCAGGCCTTCGTCACCGTTCGTAAGCGTTTCTAAATTTGGAAGACCTCCGGGCCTCTGCTGCGGCCCGGATACACACTGCCGCTCCGGTGACCACACCGGAGCGGCTTTTTTTATAGGGAAAGAGTCCGGCCCGTTTCGGCGCTCTGGCGGCCCAGATCGAGCAGGCGCATGACGCTGAGCGCCTCTGCGGCGGGGACGGGCAGGGGGCCGGTGCCGCGAATAGCCTGCGCCACGCCCTCATAAAAGGCCGGATAGCGCCCCGGTAAAGTCGGCTGCGCCACCGGGGGCAGGGGATCGGCACCCGACACCGGCGTCAGTACGCCGTCGCGGTCCATGCCCCAGCCTGCGCCACCGACCGGCCGTCCGGCCTTCAGCGCCTCTTCCTGCGTATCGAGGCCGTATTTGACATAGCTGCCCAACCGCCCGTGGATTTCAAAGCGCGGTCCCGGCGCGGGCGTCAAAGCGCTGGCCTGCAAGCGCACGCGCCGAACTCCGTAGAACAGGGTGGCGTGGAAATAGTCATCGACCACAGACCCGTCGCGCTGCTGCGCCAGATCGAGCGCGATGGCGTCGGGCGCGCCAAACAGGCACAGGGCCTGATCGACCAGATGCGCCCCCAGATCGTACCACAGGCCCGACCCCGGTAGCGCCTGCTCACGCCAGCGATTGCGCAAGGCCGGGCGAAAGCGGTCAAAGCGCGAGATAAACAGGCTGATCTCGCCCAGGGCCCCCGTTTCGATCAGGTGCTTCACGGTCAGAAAATCGCCGTCCCAGCGGCGGTTATGAAAGACGGTCGCCAGCCGCTTGGCCGCCCGCGCTGCCGCCAGCACGGTTTCGGCCTCTGCGGTGGTGAGGGCAAAGGGTTTGTCGATGACGACGTGCTTGCCCGCCTTGAGCGCGGCGATGGCCTGCGGGGCGTGCAGATCATTGGGCGTGGCCACGACCATCAGTTCGATCGCCGGGTCGGCCAGAGCCGCCTCGAAATCACAGACCGTCACCCCCGGCAGATCGGCCTGCACCTCAGCGGGGCGCGACGACACGACGGTGGTCAGCGCAAGGCCCGCCGCGGCCCGGATCAGCGGCGCATGGAAGGTCTTTCCGGCATAACCATAGCCCACCAATGCCGTCTGTACCGGAGTGCTCATCGTCTCACCAACTGTAGTTAAAACTGATGCTTATGCGAATGTCTTCAGACAGGTTGATC
>NZ_JAIWNX010000003.1 GCF_020217185.1 Asticcacaulis sp. | reverse complement strand
AAGAAGCTGCTCAACGAAATCTACGTCAAGCACACGGGTCAGCCCTATGACGTGATCGAGCGCACGCTGGACCGCGACCGTTATATGACGGCCGCCGAAGCCAAGGAGTTCGGCCTGATCGACCACGTTTATGAAAAGCGTACCGATCCGGTCAGCAACGCCTAAGCTGGTTTTTGTTTGAACCGTCTGTAATGACCCTGCCGGGCGGCCTTGAGCATCTCAAGGTCGCCCGCTGTGTCTCCATAGGCCGCTTCGAGGTCCAGCGCTGCGCCATAGACCTCACGCAGGCGACGCATCTTTTCTTCGCTGCGGCAGTTCAGACCGTTCAGATGCGGCGTCAGACGGTCCTGAGCATCGAACCCAAGCCGCGTGCCGATGGTGCGCTCAGCCCCCAGTCTGTTGCCGAACTCCTCCACCAGCATTTCAGGGGAGGCGGTGACGATCACCCTTTCGGCGTGCTGACCCACCTCGGCCCAGGTGCGCAGGGCGTCCGGCCGGAACAGGCCATCACCCATCGCTTCGGCAAAGGCGCTAAAGCGCGCTTGCAGATCGTCCCGGCGGACGGGCCCCATCAGGTGGAACAGCAGATGCGATTTCAGCGCCCCCCGGTCACGGGTGCGCAGATAATCCGTCAGCATGTAGGGATGGCGCGCAAAGGCGAGGCCCAGACGGGCATGGCCACATTGCCATACCAGAAAGGCGGTAAAGCTGTCTTTATAGGTCAGGGTGCCGTCGAAATCGAAGGCGTGGACGAGGAGGGGCATGGCTGACAATCCGGTTCCCTCTCCCCATATAGGCAACAGGGTTCGCAAAAAAGCCCCTTAACCATAGCTTGCGGTGCGGGGGTGGTTGAGGGCTGGTCTAATCTGTGCATAGATGGCCAAAGCGGTGTGGGTCTGGCCCAAAATCGTACCGGAATGACCTTTTCTTAAGGGTCAAAGGTGCATAGTATCGGTTGAATAGTGCCTCGGCTTTTTCTCCGGAGAGGGAAACGGCCGGCGCAAACGAAGGTGAGAAGCGCTTATGACGAAAGCCGCCAGTGGCGACAGCAAGAGCACCCTCTACTGCTCCTTCTGCGGAAAGAGCCAGCACGAGGTGCGCAAACTCATTGCCGGTCCGACCGTTTTCATCTGTGATGAATGCGTCGAACTGTGCATGGATATCATTCGTGAAGAGCACAAGATCGCCTTCGTGAAATCCAAGGACGGCGTCCCCACGCCGAAGGAAATCCGCGAAGTTCTTGACGATTATGTCATCGGTCAGGCGCAGGCCAAGAAGGTCCTGTCGGTCGCCGTGCACAATCACTACAAGCGCCTGAACCACGCCGCCAAGGGCAATGACGTGGAACTGGCCAAGTCGAACATCATGCTGATCGGGCCGACCGGTTCGGGTAAGACCCTGCTGGCGCAGACCCTGGCCCGCATTATCGACGTGCCGTTCACCATGGCCGATGCCACCACCCTGACCGAAGCCGGTTATGTGGGTGAAGACGTTGAAAACATCATCCTGAAACTGCTTCAGGCCGCCGATTACAATGTCGAACGCGCTCAGCGCGGCATCGTCTATATCGACGAAGTGGACAAGATTTCGCGCAAGTCTGACAACCCCTCCATCACCCGCGACGTGTCGGGCGAAGGCGTGCAGCAGGCCCTGCTCAAGATCATGGAAGGCACCGTCGCCTCCGTGCCGCCGCAGGGCGGGCGCAAGCATCCGCAGCAGGAATTCCTGCAGGTCGATACAACGAACATCCTGTTCATCTGCGGCGGCGCTTTTGCCGGTCTGGAAAAGATCATTTCGGGCCGCGGTAAGGGCACCTCGATCGGCTTTGGTGCCACCGTCAAGGACCCGGAAGAACGCCGTCTGGGCGAAGTCCTGCACCAGGTCGAACCCGATGATCTGATGAAGTTCGGCCTGATCCCGGAATTTATCGGTCGTCTGCCGGTTCTGGCGACGCTGGAAGACCTAGACGAGGCGACTCTGGTCAAGATTCTGACCGAGCCGAAGAACGCGCTGGTCAAGCAATATGCCCGCCTGTTCGAGATGGAAAACGTCACCCTGACCTTCACGGACGAGGCCCTTTTTGCCGTCGCCAAGAAGGCCATTGTGCGTAAGACCGGCGCGCGCGGTCTGCGTTCGATCCTCGAAGGCATCCTGCTCGACACCATGTACGAACTGCCCAACATGCAGGGCGTCGAAGAGGTGGTGATCAATGCCGAGGTGGTCGAAGAACGGGCTCAGCCCCTGCTGATCTATGCGGAAAAGCGTGGCGGCGGCGCGGCCTAAGCCCGTGGTGAGTGGCCGATCTGGGCCGTCTCAAAAGGATTACAGATAAAAAGAGCGGCTCTGGAAACAGGGCCGTTTTTTTTTGTGAAAAAAATGAGAGTTTTTTTCCGCTGGCCTGTGAACCAAGGTGGCAAGGGCAGCGTATATTTGTCCTTAAAATTGTAACGATGTTATTGCCTCGTTAACGACTCGGCGACACTCTGTGAACAGTGCGTACACAGAGTGGCGACGGGAGGGTCGGCCGTGCTTTTTAATAAAACCAATAAAGTCTCCAGCCGGGGCAACGGCGTTACAGCGGAAAACATCCTGAAAGCCGTGGAAACCTCCATGGCGGTTATCGAATTCAAGCCCGACGGTAGCATTATCACCGCCAATGAGAGCTTTCTGTCTGTCGTCGGCTATTCGCTGGCAGAGGTCGCGGGACAGCATCACCGCATGTTCATCGAAGCGGACTACGCACAGTCATCGGATTACCGTCAGTTCTGGGAGGCTTTGCGCGTCGGCAAGCCGCAAAAGGGGGAGTTCAAGCGCCTCAACAAGGCCGGGCGTCAGGTGTGGCTGGAGGCCAGCTATTGCCCGGTCTTTGACGATAGCGGCCGCGTGGCTTCGGTGACGAAGTTCGCCTTCGACATTACCGACAAGAAGAACGAAGTGACGCGCCTTCTGACCATGATCGACGGCATGCCCGTGGCGGTCATGACGGTCGATCCGAAAAACGACTTCAAGATCAACTATCTCAACGAAACCTCCAAAAAGACGCTGAAGTCAATCGAGCAGTTCCTGCCCATCAAGGTCGATCAGATGCTGGGTTCGTCCGTCGATGTGTTCCACAAAAATCCGGAACATCAGCGGCGTATGCTGACCACCGACGCCATGCTGCCCTTTTCAACCAAGATCAGGATCGGCCCGGAAGTGCTGCGTCTTCAGATCACGGCGATCAAGGACTCCTTCGGTGCCTATATCGGCCCCATGCTGACCTGGGCGGTGATTACCGCACAGGAGACCGTCGCCAGTGAGGTGACGAGTGTGGCCGATGCCCTTCTGGCCTCCTCGATGTCGATGAGCGATTCCTCTCAGGGCCTGCGTGACGCGGCCGAAAACGCGAGCCAGCAGGCGGCTTCGGCGGCCGCCGGTGCGGAGCAGATGTCGAGCGCCATCCACGAAATCGTGACGCAGGTCACGCGGGTGTCCGACCGCGCGTCGGAAATCGCCTCTCAGGCGCAGTCGATGGATGATCGCGTCAAGGCGCTGGCCGACAATGCCAGTCAGGTGGACTCGGTGGTGGCTCTGATCAAGGACATTGCCGCCCAGACCAATCTGCTGGCGCTCAACGCCACCATCGAAGCGGCGCGCGCGGGCGAGGCGGGCCGAGGCTTCGCCGTCGTGGCTTCCGAAGTCAAGGCGCTGGCCTCACAGACCAGCAAGGCGACGGACGAGATCACCCAGCAGGTGCTGGCTATTCAGACGTCGAGCCACGAAGCGGTGAAGTCGGTCGAAGAAATTTCCAACGCCGTGGCCGAACTGTCGGGCCTGACGACCACCATGGCCGGCGCGATGGAAGAGCAGGCGGCCACCACCCAGCAGATGTCGAGCAATATCGGCAATGTCTCGCATTCGGCCACGGAAACGGGCACTCTGGCCTCCAGCGTGCAGGAAACCGCATCCGGTCTGTCCGGCCATGCCGAGCGCATGAAAACCAGCATTCAGGGCCTTCTGAAGGCGGGTTAACTTCTGAATTAGCGCGCTTTTTTCCCGAAAAGGGCGTCACAGTTTTGGCTTCGCGCAACTCCGATTTGGAAAGCGCTCCAGCCACTGTGACGCGGGTCACCATCCCTGATCATCCCCGGCTTGTCCGTCCGGCCGGACCTCTTGCGTCCTGTCGTCCTCATCGGATTTGCCGTCCGGGGCCTTGCTCCAGTCATAGGTTTCGCCGGTCAGGTGGCTGAGGAACCAGTCCATGTGCTTGTTCACCTGAAACAGACGGTGGCGGAGTTCAGCGAAATTGTGCGGTTCGCGCGGGGGCGAGATAAAGCGAGGTCTCGACGCCCAGCGTTTTCAAAGCGCGGTAAAGCATGATCGACTGGGTAGGAGGGGGTATAGTCGGCCGCTGCGGTGCTGATCGAGCCGATGCCGAACGGATTGACCGGCACGCAGCCCTTGGCACGTGCGGCGACATCGAGACAAACGATCTGGCCGTCCACCTTCGTTGCCTTCATGGCGTCGACAGGTTTTCATACTGCGCGACTGTTTCAATATCCGGGCGAAGTGTCGGGTTTTGCGCAGCAGGTGCATCTCTCTTCGTCGGTGCTTTTGCGCCGACGCAGAAAAACCTGTCATAAACGGCGGTTAAGAGGTGCGCCTTGACGATACTCTGGAGGCGGTCCCGCATGTCTGCGGCCCGGTGCACTCACCCTATGGCCGAAGACTGGGCAGATCTGCGACAGGCGGTGGCGCGCTACGCGCTAAGCCTTACGCGCCATCGTGACCTTGCCGAGGACATCGCCCAGCAGACCGTGCTCAAGGCGATTGAGTATCAGCAGTCTAACATCGTCATCAGTATGCACGCTCTGGCCTTTCGCATCGCCGGCAATCTGGTGCGGGAGCATTACCGGCGGCAAAAGCCTCTGGCTGACCTTGAAGCTGCCAGCGAACTGGCGTGCAACAACCCGTTGCCAGATCGGGTTGTCGAAGACCGCGCCGAAACCCGCGCCCTTATGCAGGTGCTGAACGCTATGCCACCTTTGCGACGTGACGTGTTTATGCGCCGCCGGGTTGAAGGCCAGAGCTGTCAGGAGATAGGTCGCGCCCTGGGGCTCAACCCCAAGGCTGTCGAAAAGCACATTACCCGAGCGCTGATGGATTTGCAGGTGGCCCGACAACGCTGGCAGGCCCGGCACGAGGAGGGGGACCAATGATCCACGTAGCGGACTCTGAAACCCCTGAAATGCAGGCAGCATACTGGGTCGCCGTCATGTCTGAACCGGACGTGCCGCCGCATATCGAGCGTCAGTTTGAACTTTGGATGAGCACCGCTCCCGAACACGCGGGCCTCTATGCCGACTGTCTGGCCGCCTATGACGCCCCGGCCCTGGGTAAGGCCCTGACACAGGTGCGGGCTCAGCCTTGGCGGCCCTGGCTGCCCTATCCGGCCGCGGCCGCGGCGGTGCTGGTCGCCGGGCTGATCGGGTGGGGCGTTTGGAGCCTCAGACCGATATCGACCCAACCGGCGCATCTGATGGCGCTGACCACCGGTCCGGGCGAGCACCTGAGCGCACCGTTACCCGATGGGACGCGCATCGAACTGAGCGGCGGCACGGAGTTGAAAATCCGGTATGGGGCGAAGCGTCGCGTCGTCGAGATGCTGCGCGGTGAAGCCTATTTTGACGTGGCCCATGATGCGGCCCGCCCCTTCGTCATCGCCGCGCACCAGACCGAAATCGAGGTCGTGGGGACGGCCTTCAACACGGATCTTCTGCCCGACGGCGCTGAGGTCTCGGTCTATCGCGGTCATGTCCGCGTCCGCGACGAGGGGCGCACCCACGACCTGCATGCCGGAGATCGTTATAACGCCGCGGGCACACCCCCGCTGTCGCATTTCGATGCGTCGGCGGAACCCGACTGGCGATCCGGCTGGTTCGAGGCGGACGCCGTGCCGCTCAGCCGTCTGGTGGAGGAGATCAACCGCTTTTCCAAGGTGCCTGTGCGCCTGCGCCACGCCGCGACAGGCCGGGTGATCGTGTCCGGGCGTTACCACCTGTCAGACCCCGATCTGGTCCTTAAGGCGCTGGAAAACGGCTACGATATCCGCGTCACGCGTACCGGTGACGCGATCCTTCTGGATCGGTGATACAAAACTGACGCGCAAAATACATAATTAATTCATATAATTATTTGTCGGGCCGGGAGTGTCGTTCGCATCTTTCCCTTAAGCGGGCCGTGGGGGCCGCGTGAGTGGAGAGATAAGGTGAAGACGAAACTGAAACTGATCTGCGGCCTGTCGGTGGTGGCTTTGGGGGTATTTGGCGCGCTGGTGCCGGCTGAAGGTCTGGCTCAGCCCGCCGCGCGGGCGGCGCAGACCTTTACTATCAAGTCCAAGGCCCTGTCGGGCGCGCTCAATGATTTTTCGCGTCAGTCGGGCCTTCAGGTCGTGGCCGATCCGACGCTGCTGAAGGGTAAGACGAGCAGGGCCGTCGCCGGGACTCTGACGCCGCGCGCTGCATTGGACGCACTGCTGGCCGGGACGGGCCTGAGCGCCGATATCCGCGACGGTTCGGTCATTCTGCGCAAGGCCGCATCAACGGTTCCGGCCCCTGCGCCGGTCGCGGCTATCGACGAAGCTCCCGAAACCATCGTGGTGCGTGGCTATCGCAAAGCCATGCTCGACTCGCTGGAAGACAAGCGTCGTAACAAGAACGTCTCCGATCGCGTCAGCGCCGATGACATGGGCCGTCTGCCGGTTGAAAACGTCGCCGAAGCCCTGGCCAAGGTGCCAGGCGTCAATGCCGTGCGTGACGCGCGTACCGGTGAAGGCGACCGCATCACGGTGCGTGGCCTTTCGACCGAACTGAACAACTACACCATGAACGGCGTCAAGATGTCGGGAGCCGGGTCGCGCGATGAGCAGTTCTATCGCGGCGTCCGCCTTAGCTTCCTGCCGCCTGAAGGCATTGCGGGCATCACGGTGCACAAGACCCTCCTGCCCAATATGGACGGCGACGCCCTGGGCGGCACGGTGGAAATCGACACCCCTACGGCTTTCAATGTGAAGCCTCTGTTCTTCGGTCTGTCGGTGCAGGGTGCGGTGATGGACAAGTTCGAAAACCCGACATCAGGCAAGGCTGCCGTCTCTTTTGGGCGTCAGTTCTCTGATCGTCTGGGCCTGTTTGTCACCGCCTCCTACGCCAAGCGCAAGACGCAGTTCGAGGAGAATGGCGGCGACGGCGACTCTCAGCCACGCACCTGGTACTCAAACTCAGAGACGCTGGACGCCAATCTCAATGATTTCGTCTTCCGCGGCATGCAGATTGCCACCGGGCATACCGAAATCGAGCGCAAGGGCATCAATTCCTCGCTCGACTGGCGTGGCACCGATCACGACTTCCACCTGCGCGGCACCTATAACGAATATAAGGAAAAGGAATTTTCCACGCGCCTGAACTTCCGTAACGACACGAGCAAATTCTCGACGCGCCTGTCGCAGGTCAACAAGGCCGACAAGACGCTGAAAACGCCGGACCAGATGATCATTGGCTCGGACAGCCGCGGTAACATCTATGGCTATACGACGGCGCAGATCGTGGACCGGGACAAGGACGGCGTGATCACCGACAAGGACAAGTCCACCAAGTCGCTCTATTCGCTCGACGGCGCATCTGGCGTGTGGGACCCGCAAGGCTTCCGCCTGCGCCGCTTCTGGGAAGGCAGCTATTCCACCGGCCTGCTGTCTTCGCTGAATTTCGGCGGCAAGAGCCGTTTCGGCAAACTCACCCTCGACTATGACCTTTCCACCTCGCAATCGGAGGATCAGGCCGATGGTGAGTACGAACTGGAATTTCGTTCGGACATGTATCACTGGCTCGGCAATAACGGGGTCAGCGTCGATAACAGCGCGGATTCGCGCTATCCCAAGTGGGGGCTCAATGCCGCCGGCCTGAAGGCGGTGCAGGACCCGTCCAACTATGCCTTCTCAGGGCTCGAAGCCGGGGTGTCTTCGGTCAAGGAAGACCTGAAACAGGCGCAGATCAACCTGACCTATGAATTCGATCACCCCTATTTGCGCACGGTGAAGGGCGGGGCCAAGATTTACAAGTCTGAGCGCACCAAGTTCGAAGGCTCTTTCCTCAACCTCGACAATGATGGGACTCTGGCGGATTTTGCTGCCTTCTACGGCAAGCCGGTCGATAGCCTGTTCGATGGGCAGTACAGCGGGGATTATCGCCTCGGCATCGTGCTGGACGACGACAAGATGCTGGCCGAACTGGGCCGCGCCACAGCGGGCACCTCGACCTTTTTCAAAGGCGATGCCCTGACCCCGGATGAGGCGACCATCTCAGACGAAGACAGCTTTGGCTTTGATGAAAAGGTTAGCGCCGCCTACGTCATGGCGGAGGCCCAGTTTGGCAAGCTGAACCTGATCAGTGGTGTGCGCGTCGAAAAGACCGAGAACCTCGTCCGCGCCTGGATGATGGACCCGAAGCGCGGCAACCAGTATTCGGCCACCGAAAGTGAATTCACCAACGTCCTGCCGTCGATCCACACCAATTACCGCGTGCGTCCCGACGTCATCTTGCGCGGCGCCATCTGGACCAGCTTTGCGCGTCCGGACATCGCCCGCATGAGTTCCGCCGAAGAATACAGCTACAACACCGATCCGGACGGCAATGGCAAGCAGAACCCTGTCGCCGAGTGGCTGCTGGTGGCTATCGAAAAGGGCAATCCCGATCTGAAACCGATGAAGGCGACGAACTTCGACCTGTCGCTGGAATGGTATAACGGCAAGACCGGTGCCTATTCGGTGGCGGCCTATTACAAGGATATCCGCAACTTCCTGTTCCGCTCGTCCTCGTCCAATATCCGTAACGGCACGGCCGGCGAAAACGAAGACCCGAACGGCGTCCTGATCACCATGGCCAATAATGGTAAAAAGGCCAGGGTGCAGGGCGTGGAACTGAGCGCCCGTCAGGTCTTTTACTGGCTGCCATCGCCTTTCGATGGTCTGGGCGTAGCGTTTAACGGCACCTTCCAGACCTCTGAGGCGGTGACCGGCATCAACTGGCACCCGGATGGCTACAAGTTGCCGCTGATGGAGACGCCGGAGCGGGTCTATAATCTGGAGCTGTTTTACGAAAAATACGGATGGGAGGCCTATCTGGCCGTCAACCATCAGTCGGAAATGCTCGACGGCATTCAGGATTTCGGCAACAACCCCTACCAGCAGGACTATACCTTCGTGGACCTGAACCTGCGCAAGGACATCACGAAGAACGCCAAGCTGAGCCTCAACGTCCAGAACATGTTCGACGAACATACCTACTGGCTGTCCTACGGTCCGACCGAGGCGTCTTCGCGCGCCTTCGTCAAGAATGGCCGTACCGTCTCGCTCAGCTTCAACTGGCTCTACTGAACCTGAAACCCGCAGACCTCTCGGGTGGAGAGGTCTGCCTGTTATCTCAAGGAAAACCCATGCGATTGTCTTTGATCGCGGCCGTGTCGTGGCTGGCTCTTGTGGCCGTGGCCTCCGCACAGATCCCTGCGCCTGAACCGTTGACTGCCGCCACCGTTCAGCCTGAGCGTATCATTCTCAACCTGACGGCAGACCCGCAGCATGAAATGGCCATCACCTGGCGTCAGGCGGCGAACAGCCCGCCGGGCTGGGTGCAGTATGCCGTTTCCGAAGCGGGCCCTGACTTTCAGACCCGCACCACCGAGGTCGCGGCTAAAAGCGAGACCCTGACCCTTGATGTTCAGGAACAGGCGGGGTTTCAGGCCACCTATAATTCCGTTGTGCTCAAAGGGCTGAAGCCTTCGACGCGCTACGTCTATCGCGTTGGCGATGGCACGCACTGGTCGGAATGGTTCCAGTTTTCGACCGCTGGCAAACCGGGTGAAAAGTTCAGCTTCATCTATCTGGGCGACGCCCAGAACAACGTGCTGGAGCACTGGTCGCGCGTCCTGCGTGAAGCGTTGCGCGAAGATGGTAAGGCGGCCTTCATGCTGC
>NZ_JAIWNX010000020.1 GCF_020217185.1 Asticcacaulis sp. | reverse complement strand
GGCACTTCGTGGCGCAGCCAGCTTTCCCACATCAGGATTGTGCCGGGCTTTGGCGCCTCATAGACGAAGGGCTGATGCTCGCGCTTGGCCCCTTCCTTGCGCGGCGGCGAATTCATAAAGCTGGTCAGGCGCGGGTCTTCGAATTTGAGCGCGCTGGCCCCGTCGGGCACGCTGACGTAGAAGGTGCCGGAAATCAGGCTGTGCGGGTGGATGTGGTTCGAATGGTGCCCCATGGGCTCCAGAATATTGATCCACATATTGTCGAGCTTCAGCGCCCCGGCGGGCAGGTCGTATTCCAGAATCTCGACAAAGCGTGCCGCGTGGGCGTCGGTATGCGCCTTGAGGTCTTCAAAGGCGCTGGCCAGCAGGGGTAGGTTGTTCAATGACCCATAGGAGGTGTAGCCGAGATAGCCCTTTTGCTGCGACCAGTTTTGCCCGGCCTCGTCCTCATCGGCAAAGGCGCGGCAGGTGTCGTCGATCTCCTCCAGATAGGCCGCGAAATCCGGCATGTCCGACAGGTCGGCGCGGTAGATTTCGGTGGTGAACAAGGGCGTGACGGTGGAGGCGTAGGGCTGGCTCATGCTGCCTTTTCGCCCAAAGGCGGGCGCGCGGCAAGCCTATTCGAAGACGCTGAGGTCGGGCGCGGCCTTTTGTCCCGGCGGCGGGCCGTAACGGTTGGGCCCCTTGGTGCCGGGGATGAAGCAGAGGATCAGGGTTATCACCTTGCTTAACCAGAAGCCCGCTTTTGAGGCGATGGTAATTGCGCTGCTTATTTGCTGATACTCAGGATTCACCCCGGTGCCACTCTCCGGAACAATAGGCAGCACAAAAGGTATGGCTATGAAAACAACAGAGATGAGCCAGGGCATAAGAAAGAACAGGGCTGGCCATGTCGGCGCGCTCATGTCCTTCAACCGGCGTGCCGACAAAGCAAAAGCTGGCCACACCAGTAAAAGGCCCGGCAGTCCTGCCAGAACAAGAGCGTAACCATACGCAGGCATACCGATATTACTAAACATCGGCACGATGAGAGTGGAAATCGCATACACAATTAGCGACGTAGTTACCATGAACAACGCATAAGGCAGGCGCGCGGTACGCCCTTTGGTGGACAACAGAAAACGCCACATAAAAAAATCCCCCCGGTGGTTGTGACAGGTAACCTATCACTCACCGGGGGGAGGTGTCATGCGTTCAGAGTAAGGCCTATTCCAGCACAAACTCGGCATTGAGCGTCATCGCGGTCGAAACCTCGCCGCCGGCAATGGCCGTATCGGACTCGGCCTTCATGGCCATGGCGCGGACCATCGGCATAGGCGGAGGCGCGGACATGGCGGCGTTTTCGTTCAGCGACTTGATGCGCTTCACCGTCTTGCCCAGTGATTTGGCATAAAGCTCGGCGCGCGCCATCAGGGTTTTGGTCGCCTCGATGCGCGCCTTGTCCTCGGCGGCCGACGGGTCTTTCAGACCGAAGGAGATGCCGTCGATCTGGTTGATACCGGCCTTGACTACCGCGTCGATGGCCCCGCCCAGCTTTTTGACCTCTTCCACGCGCACGCTGATACGATTGCTGGCCTGATAGCCGCGCAAGGTCGGCGTGCCGCCGTTTTGCGGGTAATCATAGACAGCGTTGAGGCTGAGGCCGGTCGTCTGCACGTTTTTGTCGGCAATGCCCTGCGCCTTTACGGCGGCAAAGACGCTGTTCATCTTCTGGGCGTTGAGCTTCATGGCCTCTTCGGCGGTTTTGGCCTCGGTGACCACGCCAAAGGTGATGAAGGCGACGTCCGGCGTCGAGCGCACCTCGGCCGTTTCCGACAGGGTGAGCAGGGTGCCCATTTGATGAGGCGCCATGCGCTCCGCCTTGGGCGCTTCAGGGGTTTGGGCCATTACCGGCGCGGCGGCGGTCATCAGGGCGAGGGCAGCGGCGGAAACCGCGAACATCCGTTTCATAGGTGTCTCTCTTCTTTTAAAATCAGTCTGGCGCTCCGGCGTGGCCTTTTTAAGACCCGGCGGGGGCGTCACGGGGCGGAGAATGCCCCGCCTGTGTGTCAATAATCCATGTGCGCGTGTGAATGACGCATGAACCGGACTGACGATCTGGCGTCAGCTTTGTCGCCGCCGTGTCTGCATGTTGAAAATACCGGCAGAGGGCTTTAAATCCTTGCGGGAGCGTGTTAGGCACGCAACCCCTGCCTTTGGTGCGGGCGTGTAGCTCAATGGTTAGAGCCGACCGCTCATAACGGTCTGGTTGGGGGTTCGAGTCCCTCCGCGCCTACCAACTCCCTAAAGACGTCGTTATTGCCGCCGTGCGCCGCCTTGAGGGAGGAGAGGCCCAACACGGCTATTATTTCCTTCTCAGAGCCCCCGGCTTCAGTCAGACGAGACCCCGCCAGTTTGCCAGGCCATGGGATGATTTGCCCTCGGTCAGAGCCACCAGCCTCACCCCAAGCGTTCGTCATAATTCGGAAATATCTACCGCAAACCGTGCCCTCGGCGGAAGCTCAAACCTTTGCCCGATGTGACCTGCCTGGACGTGAAATGTACTCAGGCGATTGCACACACCGCCCTGGCCGTCTCGCATCGAAGAAGCTGTTCACTGTGCATTTAGTAATATAGTCAGACAAATATTGCTTGCATCGAGACGGGCACCATTGCTAGCATGGAGCCCGGTTGATGGGCACCTGCGGCCCTGCGTCGTCAGGGCTGGGGTGTCGAGCAGAGTGCGAAACGCCGTTTCGGGCGCGTCTTAGCCCGGAGAGATCAGGCGGGCCTGTGTCGTATCAAAAAAACTGAAAAGAGGGCAGGGTGTTACTGAAAAAGACGTATCAGGCGGCTGCGTTTGCGGCGCTATTGAGTGCCGCGCTGTCGTGTCAGGCCCAAGCGATTGAAAAGGATATCTCGCAGGGGTGGCGCTTTCATGCGGGGGATACGCCCAATGGCGCGCAAAGCGATACGCCCGATAGCCAGTGGAAAACGGTCGCCGTACCACACGACTGGGCCATCATGGACAGGGCGGATGGGCAGCCGCCGTTTGAGGCGCAGGCCGTGGCCGGGCAGGATTCGGGCTATCTGCCGGGCGGCGTGGGCTGGTATCGGCGGCATATCCGGCTGGAGGCCCCGGAGGCGCAAAAGGTCGTGCGACTGACCTTCGAAGCGATCTACATGGATGCCGAAATCTGGCTCAATGGTGAGCCTGTGGCGCGCCACCCCTATGGCTACACGGCCTTTACGCTCGATCTTACGGGTAAGCTGCGTACGGGCGACAATGTGATTGCCGTGCGTGTCGATCATAAGGACCCGTCGTCGCGCTGGTACGCCGGGTCGGGTATTATCCGGCCCGTAAGGCTGGAACTTCTCGACTGCGCCCATATCGTGCCGGACAGCGTCTTCGTCACCACGCCGCAGGTCTCTGCACAAACGGCCACGGTGTCGGTACAGTCGCGGGTCTCGGACTGCGCCACCTCGAAAGACGCGGTAGAAAGGGTGTGGACCCTGCGCGACCCGACCGGAAAGGTTGTGGCGCAAGCGACGCGCCAGGGCACCGCTGACGTCCGGGATCAGAGCCTGACCGTGGCCACGCCCCGCCTGTGGTCGCCGGAAACGCCCCACCTCTATACGCTGGTGCAGGAGCTGAAAGTGAATGGCGTCATCGTGGACGAAAGACGCACGCGCTTCGGTATCCGCAGCGTGACGATGGACGCGGTCAACGGGCTGCGGATCAATGGCAAGCCCTACAAGCTGAAGGGCGGCAATATCCACCACGACAACTACATGCTGGGGGCTGCGGGCTGGCCGGATGCTGACCGGCGCAAGGTCGCCCTGATGAAGGCGGCGGGCTATAACGCCATTCGCAGCGCCCACAATCCGGCCAGTCAGGCCACGCTTGAGGCCGCGGACGAGCTGGGGATGCTGGTCATCAACGAGGCCTTCGACAGTTGGAACCGCCCCAAGCGCGATCAGGACTATGCGCGCTTTTTTGCCGACAACTGGCGCTCGGATATCGACAGTCTGGTCCTGAGCGGGCGCAACCACCCCAGTGTCATCCTGTGGAGCATCGGCAACGAAATCCCGGAGCAGGGCACGCCGCTGGGGGTGGAGACGGGTAAGGCGCTGGTCGCCCGTATCCGCGCGCTCGATCCGTCGCGCGCGGTGACGCAAGGGGTGAATGCCGACCCGCCTCTGAGCGATGCGCAGTTCGCCGTGCTGGACGTGGCGGGCTACAATTATCGCGTCAATCGCTTCGACCCCGACCATCAGGCCTTCCCCGATCGCGTGATGTACACCTCGGAATCGACGCCCAAGGACGCCTTTGACTACTGGCGCGCGGTGGAAACCAAGCCCTGGGTTATCGGCGACTTCGTGTGGACCGCCGTGGACTATCTGGGGGAAACGGGCATCGGCTGGATGGGCTACAGTCAGGACTGGCAAAAGCTGGGGCCCTATCCGTGGCATCTGGCCTATTGCGGCGAAATCGACGCCACGGGCCGCAAGCGGCCGGCGGCCTATTACCGCGAAGTGCTGTGGAAGACGGGCAAAACGCCGGTGTCGATGTTTGTGCGTCAGCCGGAGGGCACCGAAGACCTGCCCGACCGGCAGTATTTCCCGACCACGCCGCCGCATCTGGACTGGTCGCTGGAAGACATCCACCCCAACTGGACGTGGCCCGGTCAGGAGGGCAAGCCGCTTGAGGTGGTAGTGTTTTCAGAATGGCCGGAGGTCGAGCTGTTCCTCAATGGCCGCAGTCTGGGGCGCAAGGCCGTGTCGGTCGAGACGCAATACCGCGCCAGCTTCAGGGTGAGATACGCACCCGGTCGGCTGGTGGCCGTCGGGTATCGTAACGGGCGAAAGGCGGCGCAATGGGAGCTGCGCACCTCAGAGGCGCCGGTTCGGGCGAAGGTGGTGGCCGAGCGCCGCCAACTGCGGGCCAATGGTCAGGACCTCGCCTATGTGACGGTCGAGCTGTTCGATGCGCACGGGACGCCGGTTTACACGCAGGCGGCGGATCGTCAGGTCACGGTGCGCGTGTCGGGGGCGGGGACGCTGGCCGGTTTCGGCAACGGCAATCCGCGCGACGCCAGCAGCCTTCAGTCGGGCATACGCCGCACCTTCCACGGGCGCGCCGTCGCCGTAGTGCGTGCTGGAGCCGGCGCCGGTCCGGTCTGGCTCGATGTTGAGGTTGAAGGCCTTGCGCCGCAGCGGGTCGCGCTGGAAACGGTAGCGCCCTGAGCCACGCGCCTTTCCTGCTTCATTTAACGCCCATTTTTTAACGCGTGTGTCGCCGGTTGTGCGACCCGCCTTTCCTAAAGAAGGTTTTTCATGTCTCTTCACCGACTTCGCACCGCGCTCTTGCTGAGCGCCTCGCTTCTCGCTGCGTCTCCCCTGATGGTCGTGCCGCAAACCGCGCACGCCGAGGCGGTCGCCCCGTGGATGGACAAGACGCTGAGCAGCGATCAGCGCGTCGCCCTGTTGCTGGCGCAGATGACGACGGAGGAAAAGCGGCTTCTGGTTTTCGGCTACGCTTCCGGCGATCAGCTGACCCAGATCGACCCTTCCGTCATTCCGGGCCTCAACACCAGGGAAGTGGTGGCGAACGTCATACCGGGGTCGGCGGGCTATATTCCGGGCATTCCGCGTCTGGGGATTCCGGCGCAGTTTCAGACCGATGCCTCGATGGGGGTGCGCAATCACCTTATGCCACGCACCTCCCTGCCGTCCTCTCTGGCAACGGCCGCCTCGTGGGACCCGCAGGTCACCGAGGCGGGCGGGCGTATGATCGGCACCGAGGCGCGCCTGTCGGGTTTCAACATCATGCTGGCCGGCGGCATCAATCTGCTGCGTGAGCCGCGCAACGGGCGTAATTTCGAATATACGGGGGAAGACCCCTTGCTGGCCGCCGAGATGGGGGCAGGCCTGATCCGCGGCGTGCAGTCCGTCCACGTCGTTTCGACCGTCAAGCATTTCTCGATCAATGCGCAGGAGACGGGGCGCACCACACTGAGCGCACAAATCTCGGAGCCGGCCCTGCGCATGAGCGACAATCTGGCCTTTGAGCTGGCTATTGAGCGCTCCAGTCCGGGCTCGGTCATGTGTTCTTATAACAAGATCAACGATGTCTATGCCTGTGAGAACGAGGCCCTGCTGACGGATACGCTCAAGCGGGACTGGGGCTACAAGGGCTACGTCATGTCGGACTGGGGGGCGGTGCATTCGACGGTGCAGGCGGCCAATGCCGGTCTGGATCAGCAATCCGGCTTCCCCTTCGACAAGCAGGCCTTTTTCGGGGAAAGTCTCAAGGCGGCTCTCTCGGATGGCTCGGTTCCGGCCCGTCGTCTGGATGACATGGCCCGGCGCATCCTGTGGGCCCTGATCGACAAGGGCGTGATGGACAACCCGGTCGTCAAGGGCGAGATCGACTTCGAAGCCCACCACAGGATTGCGCAAACCGCCGCCGAAGAGTCGCTGGTGCTTCTGAAAAACGACAAGGCCCTGTTGCCCCTGTCGGGGCAGAAGCGCATCCTGCTGGTGGGTTCCTACGCGGACAAGGGCGTGCTGGCCGGTGGGGGTTCCTCCAGCGTCTCCCCCGTAGGCGGCAATGCGGTGACGGGCCTTGAACCCAAGGGCTGGCCGGGGCCGGTGGTCTGGCAGCCCTCGTCACCGCTCAAGGCCTTGCAGGCACAACTCCCGAAAGCCCGGATCAGCTACCTCTCCGGGGACGATCTGAGCGCGGCGGCCCGCGCAGCGCGTTCGGCCGATGTGGTGATCGTGTTCGTCCATCAGTGGGCGGGCGAAGGCTTTGATGTCTCTCTCGATCTGAACGGTCAGCAGGATGAACTGGTGCGCGCGGTGGCCAGCGCCAATCCCAACACGGTCGTCGTTGTCGAAAGCGGTGGTCCGGTCTTCATGCCGTGGAAGGACGAGGTGCGCGCCATTCTGAGCGCCTTCTATCCCGGTGCGCGCGGCGGTGAGGCGATTGCCCGTGTCCTGAGCGGTGAGGTCAATCCGTCGGGGCACCTGCCCCTGACCTTCCCGGCCTCCGAGGCGCAATTCGTGCATCAGGCCCTGCCGGGAGGCGACCTGCCGCCCAATTCCAGCTTCACGGTGCGCTATACCGAAGGGGCGGCTGTGGGCTATAAGTGGTTTGATCTGAAAGGCTATACGCCGCTCTTTGCCTTCGGGCAGGGGCTCAGCTACACGACCTTCCGCATGGATGGGCTTAAGGCTCAGGCGGTCGAGGGGGCCGGGGAGAGGCTGACGATCGGCTTCACACTCACCAATACGGGGGCGCGCGAAGGCAAGACGGTGGGGCAGGTCTATGTGGCGGCCCCCAAAAGCGCCGGCTGGGAGGCTCCGCGCCGTCTGGTCGGGTTCCGCAAGCTGTCCCTGTCGAAAGGGCAGTCGCAGACGGTAAGCCTGAGCGTCGATCCGCGGCTTCTGGCCGTCTATGACGAGGCCACGTCCGAATGGGTGATCGCGCCGGGGGCCTATGAGGTGCAACTGGGGGCGGCGTCGGACGATATTCGCACTCGGGTCACTGTCACCCTTGCCGCCCAGCGGTTAGCGGCGCGTCAGGGAAAGACGGTGCCGTAGAGCATGGGAACCATCTAGGCATCCTGTCGCAGAAGGGACGTCCTGACGCTGCGGTTTGACCACGCGGCGTGCAGAAGGATGGCCCCTCCGGCGCAGGCACTGGTCGCCAGACTGGCCAGCACAAAGGGCAGGGGCGTCAGGGGCACGTGCGCCGCGAACGTCCCCAGCCACTTTTGCAGGACGAAACCGGCCAGCGGCCAGGCGGTGATATTGGCGATCAGCAAGGGCAGCCAGAAGGGTCTAAGGCGGTGCCTCAGAAGATCGCCGAAATGCGCCCCCAAGGCCTTGCGGATCGCCAGCTCCCGGCTCTGATGACGGGTCAGGAAGACGCACAGCCCCATCAGCCCCAGAGCCGAGAGGACAATGGCAGCGGCGGCGACAAGGCGGCTGACGGCCACCTGCTGATGCAGGTCGTGATATTGCGAGGTCAGATAGTCCCGAAACGCTTGCCGGGCGATGGGTTCAGTCCCCACCGTGTGACGCAGCCAGACCTGATCAATCTGTCTCAGGGTTTCGGCCTCTCCCTGAGCTTTGACGCGGATGCTGAAATGCGTGAAAAACCGGTCGAAGCCGTCAAACATCATGGGGGGGACGGCATAATGAACGGTAGAAAAGCGGATATCCGGCACCACGCCGATAATGCGTGACCGCATATGCGTGCGGTCGGTTTCGTATTCGAGCGTTTGCCCCAGCGCCTCCTGAGCCGACGCGAAGCCCAGGGCGCGCACAGCGGTCTCATTGATCAGGACCTCTTTCGGCGCAATAATCTCGGAAAACGTACCGTTCAGACCGTGTCCGGCGCGCAGTTTGACGCCATAGACGTCGAAAAAGTCGGGGGAAACCGAGTTTCGGGTAAAGGACAGAACCCGTCCGTCCTTACCCTTCACCAGAGCGGGGCGCACGAAATTCGAGGTCGGGGCCCCGAAGGCCTCAGCGACGCCCGAAACCCCGTCCATCTGCTCGATTTCGTTGAGAAAAGCCCGGTTTATCCAGGGGTTGTCATGGCGCGGCACGATGTACAGATGGTCTCCGTCAAACCCCGGCGCGGTGTAAAGCGCATAGTCCCACTGCCGCGAGACGACCTGCGCGGCGATCAGCAGGCTGATGACCAGTGTAAACTGCGCGATGATCCATCCCTGCCACCTTTGCGGCGGCCGTGTGCGCATCCGGGCCCGGCGCACCGCCGAAGGGGCGGTGACGATAATCGCCGGCAGCAGGGCCGACAGCCCGGCGAGGGCGGTGGTGATCAGCGCCATAATCGCGATCAGGCTTAGCGGAGAGGCCCACAGTTTCAGGTCCAGATTGAGGCTGTGGTTCAGATAGGGCAACAGCCGCTCGGTCAGGGCCAGCGCCACCACAAGGCTGATCAGATGCACGATCAGGCTTTCGCGCAGCACCGTGGCCAGAAGATGCGCCCGCCCGGCGCCCAGCGCGGACAACAACGCCATTTCGGCCCCGCGTTCATCGGTTTCCGCCAGCACCAGCCCTGCATAGTTGGCACAGGCAATCGACAGGATAACCAAGGCAACCAGCGACAGGGCCACAAGCGTATCCACGTGTCCGCGCGCCTTCATCTGAAGGTCACCCCGTTCGTGCAGGTGCAGGTCTTTGAGGGCGATAAGTTCGTAGCTGACGGGGATGTTGTTCGGCCCCTGCCAGTTCTGATGCGTGAGCCGGCTGAGGGTTTGCGCCACCGTCTGCGGCCGGACGCCGGGGGCCATCTTCACATAGGTATAGCAGATACTCCACAGATAGCTGGGGTTGGCGTCGTGCAGCGCCAGCACGCTGTCGGCGGAACGCCCGGAAACGAAAAGTTCGCGGTCCAGATGCGTATTGGACGGAAAATCCTTCAGTATGGCGGTGACGCGCAGACGTTGGTTGTATCGCGTGGTCAGCGTGCGGCCGAGTGCGTTCTGATCGCCGAAATAGGCTCTGGCCATGCGCTGCGTCATGACGATGCTGTCGGGTGCGCGCAGCGCGGTCTTCAGGTCTCCGGCGACGGCGGGCAGGTCAAGCACCTCGAACAGGTTGGGGTCGGCCCAGAAAAAGCGCTCGCGCGCGATACGGCGCGGTGTCGAAAAGGCCCATTCGACGGGGAGGAGACGCGCCACCTGCCGGGCTTCGGGCATATCCGTCCGCATCCAGCGCGCCACGCCAGTGGGGGTGATATCGCTCGGCACCAGAGGCTTGTTTTCCAGCCCGTACAGGGCCGACACCAGATAGACGCGGTCGGAGTCGCGGATAAAGCGGTCAAAACTCAACTCGCTGCGGATAAATAGGCCGACGATCAGGGTCAGGGTCAGCGCGAGGCCTGTTCCGGCGATCATCAGGGCATAGACGCCCCAGCGGCGCGTCACGCTGCGCAAAACATAACCAAAGTCGCGTTGGGCCTGCCTCATGCCAGACGTCGGGT
>NZ_JAIWNX010000019.1 GCF_020217185.1 Asticcacaulis sp. | reverse complement strand
CGAAAGATGGATGCGCCCATCGTGCATTTCGACCACCCGTCCGGCGCGGTCGGCCTGACTGGGGGCGTGCGTCACGATGACCAGCGTGGTGCCGCGGCTGTTGAGTTCCGCCAGAATGCCCAGAACCTGAGCGGCATTTTGGGAGTCAAGACTGCCCGTCGGTTCGTCGGCCAGCACGATCTGCGGGTCGCCCACGATGGCGCGGGCAATGGCGCAGCGCTGCTGCTGGCCGCCGGACAATTCGCGCGGCAGATGGTCGGCCCGGTGCGCCAGACCGACCTTGTCCATGGCGCTCAGTATCCGTTCGTTTTCGTTTTTCAGATGGTCACGCCGATAGCGCAGCCCCAGCCGGATATTTTCAAACACCGTCAGGTGGTCGATCAGGTTGAAGTTCTGAAAGACGAAGCCGATGCGCGACGCCCGCAACAGCGCCCGTTCACGTCCCGACATCTCGGCAACGGCCCGGCCGTCAAAGCGATAGTCGCCGTGACTGGGGCTTTCCAGCGTGCCGATGATATTGAGCAGGGTGGATTTTCCGCTGCCCGACGGCCCGACAATGGCGACAAATTCACCCGCTTCGATGTCCAGACTGACGCCGCGCAGGGCGTTCACCGGGCGCGCATTTTCGGCATAGGTATGATGGATGTGGGTGAGCTGGATCAGCGGCATGGGGTCTATCCGGTGACCGGGAAGGTGAAGGCGAACACCGTAGAGGCGGACGGCTCATCGAGCAAACCGAGATTGCCGCCGTGCGCCAGCGCGATCTGACGGGCCAGGTTGAGGCCCGTACCGGACCCGTGCGGCTTTGTGGTGGTGAAGGTCATGAACAGCCCGGCGCGCACGCTTTCGGCAATACCTTCGCCATTGTCCGCGATGCGAATGACCACATCGTGCGGCGTGTGGGATACGCGGACGCTGACCTGACGCAGACCGGCATTGGACTCGGTGGCTTCGACGGCATTGGTGATGATATTGATCAGGGCCTGACCGACCTGCGCCTCATCCAGCGCCACCCAGGGCACGCCCGCCTCGATCTCAAGGTCGAAGCGGATATCGGCCATGGCGGGATTGCGCGTGAAAAAACTGAGCACGTCCTCGACCAGACGGCCGGGATGCACCGGCTGCAACTGCGGGGCGGGTAAACGGGCCAGCGCGCGATAGGCGTCGATAAAGCGGGTCAGGCTGGCCGAGCGGCGCGACAGGGTGGTGAGGGCGTCGCGCGCGTGGTCGGCGGCTTCGCCTGACATGGGACTGAGATAGTCCCGCGCGATATCGGCCAGCGACGAGATGGGCGTCAGGGAGTTCATGATTTCATGGCCCAGCACCTGAAGCGTATCGCGCAAGGTGGCGGCTTCGACGCGATAGATTTCCGACTGCACGTCCGTCAGTGTGGCCAGCCGGAAGGCGCCGTCCTCCGTCTGTACCTCGTTGAGGGTGAGGGCGTAGCGTCGCCCGAAGAGATCGAGCCGTGGCTCGTTCGGGGGCGTCAGGGCCGACAGCAGGGCCTCGCGACCGCGCACAATGGCGTCGTCGGTTTCAAACAGGGCGCGCGCCGCCCGGTTGACGGCCTGCGGCATCCCGCCGGGGGCCAGACTGATCAGGGGCAGGGGAATCTGATCCAGAAAGACGTGGACGGGATCGCTATGGCCCGTCGGCGCAGAGGCGGGCGGGAGCGTCGCGGCCGCCCGGTCTCCGCTCATCAGATAGGCAAACAGGATGAGACAGACCAGGCCCCCCAGCGCGGCGTTGGCCCATAGCGCCCGGTTGACGGCGTCCCCGATAAAGGCGGCGCTCAGGGCCAGTGCCAGAAGGGCCAGCCCCTGCCTCAGGCGGGGCTCAGAGACCATGTTTGGCCATCCTTCGATAAAGCGAAGGTCGGGTCAGACCCAGCTCCGCCGCTGCGGCAGACACATTGAAGTTATGCCGGTTAAGCGCTTCTTCAATCAGACTTTTTTCTGATTGCGCCAGATTGCCTCTGGGGGTGTCGGCGGCCGCGCCGGGGCGATCGTGCAGGCGCAGGTCGTCAGGCGTCAGGGCCGGATGGTCCGACAGGATGATGGCGCGTTCAATCACGTGTTTCAGGGCGTGGACATTATCGGTCCACGCTTCGGCCTGAAGACTGGCGCGGGCTTCCGGCGACAGGGTGCGCGGGTGAAAGCCGTGCAACTGACAGGTGGCCAGAATAAAATGCTCGGCCAGAGGCACGATGTCTTCGACCCGTTCACGCAGGGGAACGAGGGCGATATCCATGGTGCTGAGGGCGTACATCAGTCCGCGGTCCAGCCCGATTTCGGCGCGGGGTCTGGCGCTGGTGGAGATGACGCGGCTGTTGGAACGCGGGGCGCGATGCAGATAGCTCAGCAGGGCGGGAATGATCTTGTCCGGCAGGCGGTCGATATTTTCGAGGATCAGCGTGCGGTTGGGCGTATCGTCAAGGTCTTCGGGGGACAGGGTGGCGCATTCCACCACGCTGAGGCTTGAGCGGCGCGACTGATGATGCAGGACCGTCGCCGCCAGCGACTTGCCCGTCCCGGTCTCGCCGCTGAACAGCACGGGGATGGTCAGGGTGGCGCAGCGGTCCATGGCCGCCATGATGCGGCGCATGGGCCCGGACAGGCCGATCAGCGCGGGAGGGCGGGTGGAGGCGAGCGTGTCGGTACGCCGCGACGCAAGGGTCGCTTCCACGGTCGCCAGCAGGCGCTCATTGTTCCACGGCTTCATCACGAAGTCGCGCGCCCCGGCCCGCAAGGCCTGAACGGCGATCTGAAGCCCGCTGTGCCCGGTCACCACAATGACGCTGAGGCTTGGATCGTGGCGCAGCATGTCGGCCAGACCGTCAAGTCCCTCCTGACCGGAGGTCTGCGATTTGGAAAAGTTCAGATCGAGCAGCACCAGATCGACGGGCGTGGTGGCCAGCAGGCTGAGGGCGCTGACGGGCGACGCCGCCTCGAGATAGGCGTATCCGGCCCGGCGGAACAAAAGTTCGGCCGTTTTGCGTACATCCGCGTCGTCATCAACAAACAGAAGGGTGGGGGAGGCTTCGGACATGTACGCTTTCGGACGGGGCGGTCAATTGAGCGGACACTTTGTGAGCGCCCTTGAAAAAAGTCAACCAATACCGCCTGTTATGTATGGTTGAGGTGTCTGGTAAACTGCGCAGGCCAACACTGACGATTCTGTGCGGCGACGGACGAAGCGCGCGGATGTCAAAAAACGCGCAGCGCCCATAGGTCAGAGTCCCAAAGTGCTCTCTCTGTGTTGGTCTGACAATAATATAAAAATCCGGTCCGTGCGCGTCAAGGATGCCGCAAAGGACAGCGGAACAGGGGAGACGGTGGATGAAGCTCAAAGCGACCTTGGTGGGGGCGTGCGCCCTGTTGGCGGCGGTGACCAGTGCCTCTTTCGCGCAGGCTCCGGCGGGGCAGTTGCGCGTGCCGGACGCGCACCTCTATGTCGGTGCCAATTATCAGCCCGTGGACCGCACGCCCGCACAGATTCATCAGGACATTGCGCGCATGAAGGCCGCCGGTTTCACCGTGGTGCGCATGGGCGATCTGTCGTGGGATTACTTCCAGCCGGCCGAGGGCGTCTTCACCTTTGAGGCCTTTGATGCGGTGCTGGAGGAGATGCATCGCAACGGCATCAAGGTGATTGTGGACATTCCGGGCCAGCCGGCCCCCATGTGGCTGCACAAGGCCTATCCGGGCGTGGACCTTGTCACGCAGAACGGCACACGCCTCTATGCCGCCGAACGCTATATGGATAATACCAGCGATCCTGATTATCTGAGGCTGGTCGCCGCATTGGCCGAGGCCATGACCAAACGTTATGGCCATCATCCGGCGGTTATTGCCTTCGGCTACAATAACGAAATCGGCAATGGCTTCATGTCCTATTCCGAGGCCGACAAGACCCGCTTTGTGGCGTGGCTGCAAAAGAAGTACGGCACTCTGGACACTCTGAACAAGGCCTGGGCGACGCAACGCTGGTCGCGCACCCTCACCGCGTGGGATCAGGTGGAAATCCCTTATGGGGATGGGCCGGGCCCTTTTGAGCGCTATCTGGATCTGCGCCGGTACTGGTCAGACGCGACGATCAACGTCCTGATGATCCTCGAAAACGCCCGGCGTAAGAACGCGCCGGACAAGCCGGTCATTTCCAACCTCTGGGACAGCAGCGATCGCAAGGGGTTCGACTACCTGTCCACCTACAAGCAGTACGTCTCGCACGGGTCGCACGGCTATTATAATGGCGATGCCATCGGTGGCGCGTTTGAGACCCTGATGATGCGCGGCGCCCTGCCGACGCCGAACTGGTTTTCCGAGTTTCAGGCGGGCGGCGGTGGCTATTACGGCACCAAAGGCCGGTCGCGCATGTGGGGCTATTTCGGCCTGCTGAACGGGGCGCAGGGCATGCTGGCCTGGACGTTCAATACGCATCTTGGCGGCGAGGAGCAGGCTTTGTTTGGCCTGATTGATCACGACGACACCCCATCGTGGAAGCTGGACGAATGGGCCACCATGGCCAAAGAGTTCAAAACGCTTGAAAAACTGGGTTTCCCCCGCGAACTGAAGCCGCAGGTCGCCGTCGCCTATTCGTTCGAGGCCAAGACCGCTTCAAGCCCCAAAAGCTGGTCGAATACCGTCGCCCAGTACCTGAGCACACCCTATATGGTTCAGGCGCACAATGCCTTTTCGCCGGTCTATAACGACAATATCGACATCGCTGTGATCAATGTCAGCAAGGAGGATCTCAGCCGCTACAAGATGGTTGTGGTGCCGGGCCTCTACCTAATGGACAAGGCGTCGGCGGACAATATCCGCCAGTATGTGAGGGAGGGGGGTACGGTCATCATGACGGCGATGTCTGCCAAGGTGAACGAGACAAACCAATGGTTTAACACGCCTTTGCCGGGCTATCTGTCAGATGTCTTCGGGGTAAAAACGCGCGAATTCTACCGCAGGGACGCCGCTTTGAGCGGGCAGATCGGGGCCGCGTCGGTCAACACCACCATTCACTTCTATGAGGTGCTGGAACCGACCACCGCCACGGTTCTGGGCCGTTTTTCCAATGTCGAGGGAACGCCCCCGGTGGCCACGATAAACACCTATGGAAAGGGGCAGGCCATCTATGTAGCAACGCCCGCTCAGCCGTCGGTGCTGCAACCCTTATACCGCAGCCTTTATGGCCGTTTGGGGATCATGCCGGGACCCTCGACTCCTGAGGGCGTCTATGCGCGGGTGGTGAACGGACGCACCCTGTACGTGAACGCGTCCTACGGTCCGAAAGATATCCGTATTGAAGGCACGAAAACGGGGTTACTCTCCGGCAAGACGTGGTCGGGCACTCTGCATCTGGAGGCCGACGGCGTTGAGATTGTGCAGTAGGCCCCGTTGCGTGGACGGGCTGCCTCAATGTGGGGACATTCAGCCATGAAACGCTTTGTAAACGTCGCGCGGATCGCCGCCTGTCTTAGCCTGTTCGCGGGCGGGCCTGCGTTTGCGGCCCCGGCCTTGCCCCCCGTGACGGTGACCGGGGGCCAGATTGCCGGTGTGGATGAACAGGACGTCCATAAGTGGCTGGGCGTTCCCTTTGCCGCGCCGCCGGTCGGTGATCTGCGCTGGCGCTCGCCACAGCCGGTCGTACCCTGGCAAGGGGTCAGGGCGGCGGATACCTTTTCACCGGCCTGCGCGCAAACCGCGACATGGCTGCCCAATCCCAAAAGCGAAGACTGCCTGTATCTGAACATCTGGGCCCCCAGAAACGCCCATAACCTGCCGGTCATGGTGTGGATACATGGGGGCGGCTACTACGGCGGTAGCGCCGCCCAGCCGTCCTATGACGGGCGCAATCTGGCCCGGCACGGGGCGGTCATTGTCACCCTGAATTACCGTCTGGGCGTTCTGGGCTTTTTTGCGCATCCTGAGCTTTCGGCGGAGTCTGCGCACAAGGCATCGGGCAATCAGGGCCTCGAGGATCAGATCGCCGCCTTGCAATGGGTGCGCGACAACATCGCGGCCTTCGGTGGCGATCCGCAGCGCGTTACCATTTTTGGCAATTCGGCCGGCGGTGAATCTGTCGCTCAGTTGATGGCATCACCGGTCGCCAAAGGCCTGTTTCAGCGCGCCATCTCGCAGAGCGGCAATTTCGGCGTGCCGCTCACGGCCGGCGAGAACGCCTATTTTTCACGACAGTCGGCCGAAGATCGGGCGCTGACCTACGCTAAGGCGGTCGGGGCCGCCCATATCTCTGATCTGCGCCAACTGAGCGTCGAAGACCTGCACAAGGTGGCCTATTACACGCTCCCCAGCGTTGATGGCTATGTTTTGCGTGAAGACCTGACGACGACCTATACCCGGAAGCGTCACAACGATGTGCCCTTGATGGCGGGCTGGACCGCTGACGAAGGCAAGGATCTGGCGCCGGAATTGCTGTTCACCCCCACCTTTACCGCTGCCAATTATCGGGCTTTGGTGACAAAACTTCTGGGGCATGCGCCTTCACCGGAACTTCTGGCCGCCTATCCCGGCGCTACGGACGCCGAAGCCAAGGCCTCGATCAACCGGCTGAGCAATGACTGGTGGGGCTGGCGCATATGGTACTGGGCCGGGCTTCAGGCCAGAGAGGGTAAGGCCAAACCCTATCTCTATTATTTTGCCCACATGCCAGCGCAACCCAAACCCTGCCATTATGGGTGCGGTGTTGGTCATGGCGCGGAAATCCTGTTCGTCTTTGATAATCTGGATGCCGAAAAGCGCGACTGGACGCCGCAGGACCGGCAACTGGCGATCCGACTTGCCGACACGTGGGTGCGTTTCGCCAAAGACGGTGATCCCGGCAAAGATTGGCCGGCTTTTGATGGCCGTCCCGCCCGGGTGCACATCATTACCACCGAAAAGGAGGCGAATGAGACGCAGCCCTTGCCGGACTTTTCGCTGTTCTTACCCCCTTCCGAACCTCAAAAATAACGTTTCACACAGGAGACTCTATGCCCGTTAAAGCTTCCCGCAGAACCCTCGCGGCCCTGATCGCCAGCGCCCTGCTGGTGCCCTCTGCCGTAGTGGCCGCCCCCGCTGCGCGTCAGGTCACGCTCGACGTCACCAAGGCCACGCAGCCGGTTGACCGCTTTTATGATCTGTCGGTCGGGGCCGACTATCCGGGCACGACGATCCGTGAGGCCAATCTGGCACAACTGGAAATCGCCGCCAAAGAACTGGGGTTCCGCTATATCCGCTTCCACGACATCTTCCACGACGAACTGGGCACGGTGAAGAAGGTTGATAACAAGCTGGTCTATGACTGGACGAAGATCGACTATCTGTACGACCGCCTGCTGAAGATGAAGATCAAGCCCTTTGTCGAGCTGGGTTTTACGCCCTCGGCGCTGAAGACCTCGGATCAGACCATTTTCTACTGGAAGGGCAATACCTCGCCGCCGCGCCTCGATCTGTGGAAGCAACTGGTGCACGATTTCACAAAGCACCTGATTGATCGTTACGGCATCGAAGAGGTGCGTAGCTGGTATTTCGAGGTGTGGAACGAACCCAATCTCGACGGCTTCTTCCAGTATGCCGATCAGGAGCAGTATTTCGCCCTTTATGGCGTCACGGCCCGCACGCTGAAAGCCATCGACCCGCAACTGCGCGTCGGCGGCCCCTCCACCGCCGGGGCGGCCTGGGTGCCAGAGCTTCTGGCCTATGCCAAGGCGACGCACACGCCCGTCGATTTCGCCACCACCCACACCTATGGTGTCGATTACGGCTATCTCGACGAAGAGGGCAAGATGGACCTTCAGTTGTCGAAGAAGCCGGACGCCATCATCGCCGACGTCAAAAAGGTGCGCGCTGAGATCGAGGCCTCGCACCTGCCCGGCCTGCCACTGATCTTCACCGAATGGAGCACCAGCTATAACCCGCGCGACCTCAGCCACGATTCCTACGTCGCTGCGCCCTACATCCTCAGCAAGCTGAAGGGCACCAAGGGGGTGGCGCAGGGCATGAGCTACTGGGTCTATTCCGACCTGTTTGAGGAACCCGGCCCCCCCAATGCCCCCTTCCACGGCGGTTTTGGCCTGATGAACCGCGAAGGCATCCGCAAGGCTTCGTGGTTTGCCTATAAGTATCTCAACACCCTGAACGGTAAGGAAATCCCTGCGTCTGATGATCAGGTTTGGGCGGCCTATGACGGCAAGGGGGCCTCGGCGGTTATCTGGGACTTCCAGTTGCCGGACCAGAAGGGCTCAAGCAACAAGACCTTCTTTTCAAAGCTGGTCCCCAACGCCAGGTCGGCCCCGGTCAGCCTGAAACTGACGGGCCTGAAACCCGGTACCTACCGCCTGACGGTGCAGCGCACGGGCTATAAGAAGAACGATGCCTATTCCGCCTATATCGAGCTGGGGGCACCGGACACACTGACGCCGGCGCAGATCGAAAAGATGCAGGCCCTCACCACCGACGCCCCTGAAACCGACCGCAAGGTGACGGTCGGGTCAAACGGTACGGTGTCGCTCAGCGTCCCCATGTCGAGCAATGACGTGGTGCTGGTAAAGGTGCAACCCGCGTCCTGATGCGGTCATTCTGTGGGCCGGTCTTCCGGCCGGCTCACAGGCATTTTGCGGGGGCGTCAGGCTTCGATGGGGGCCGCTTCGACCTGCCGCAGCGTCGCGCGCAGCAATTCCCGCATCATGCCCTCGGCCCCGGCGGCATCGCCATTCGCAATGCAGGTCATGATCTGCTCCTGGAAGGAGAGGGTGAGCGGGCTGGGCTGGGCGTGGGTATATTCCATGTGCAGGGCGGTGCTGATCAGGGCCAGCAGGCGCGTGAAAAACGCATTACCGGACTCCAGCACGATCGTCTGGTGAAACTGGATCGCCGCCGTCAGGCGCGCTTCCGACTGAGCGGGGGCCGCTTCGAGCGCCGCAAAGAGGGTCTGAAGCGATTTTACCACCGCCGCATCGCCTCGCGCCGCCGTCAGACCGGCGGCCACGGGCTCGACCGCCAGACGCATCTGGATAAATTCCCGGAAAATCTCCAGAGAGAAGGGGCGGCGGCGCAGCCAGAAGCTGATTTCGGGATCGAGAAGATTCCAGGCGGCCAGCGGCTGAATACGGTCGGCGCGCTGACGCATACTGATCAGGCCCTTGCCCATCAGCATACGGATGGCTTCGCGGATCACCGTGCGGCTGGCCCCATAGCGTGTGCTCAGTTCGGCTTCGTTGGGCAGGCCCGAACCGTCAAACTCACCGGCGACAATGGCTTCACCGAGCAGGCGGTGAACGTGGACGGCCATCTTGGCCCCCGTCTCCATAAGGTCAGTCATTGCGCCCTCAAATCGTGCGGTATTCATCGTCTGTCTACGTCTAACGCATTCAATGTGCACTTCAAAGCACTATGGCGCATTTGCAAACGTGACCGTGTGGATGGGCCTTTGGGAGTCGCGATATGTCCGTATTCGGACACCGCGAACAGTTTCGATCAGGCCGCCTGTGTCATTTCGGAAATAATCACACATATTCAGCCTGTTAGCTGGGGGCCGGCGGCGCGTTATACTTCTGAAAAACGGTTGCGTAAACGCCGCCGATGTTCAGGGGAACGGAATGTACGACGACGCCTTGCTGATCACAGACGCCCATCACGAGTCCTTGCGTTATGGACCGCCGCGTCTGTGCGTGAACGAAGGGCAGGTGTTCCTGTCGTTTCAGGTCGATAACCCCACCCCCTGGCATATCACCGAATACGTCCAGATCTACGCCCGTCTGAGACAGGCCGACGGCGGGGTGTGCGAAAGGCTGATCGGGTGGGAAGGGTGCTCTGTGGCACCGGGTCAGCAGCGAACCCTGCATTTTTACGCCGAGGCCCTGAGTGGTCAGGCGGCCAGCGAGGCCTCTGGGGCCTTATCCGGGCTGTTGGAGGTGCAGATACGCAGCCTGTCCCAGCTCAGGTCCCGACTGATCTGCCGCGGCCACGTCGAGCGCTTGTAAAAAGCCCTCGCTGAACAGGGA
>NZ_JAIWNX010000018.1 GCF_020217185.1 Asticcacaulis sp. | reverse complement strand
GAGCGTTCAGCGAGGGGAGTGGCCTCATCCAACGGGGAGAAGGCTTGATGCTCAGTGCGGTGCCAAACCAGTTGGCCAATAAGTAATATACTCATACAAAATATGAAACAAGAGGCTCGGGCTAATTTTTTATCGGTAAATTTCGTTTTTCTTTATTTATAGCCAAAATTCGCATTTTATCGGACAATTATGTGATGTTTTTGCATCAAATATGAAAACAATTGCACGGCGCTCAAAAACATTCTTGTCGTACAATAATATAATAGTGTGATATGAGCCCGTGTCCGCAGGCGAGTCCGTTGCGGTCATCCAGTCAAACAAGAACGCCGCCGCATAGAGGACGGCTCACAGGGGAGGCATGTATGTTGCCAATAAAGTCGCGCTTTTTAGCGCTCGTTGCCGGGACGTCGGCGATCGCCTTGTCAATGGCGATGCCGGTCTGTGCGCAAAACGCCACCGAGGCCAAAGAAGCCGAGGCTGCCAAAGCCGATGGCGACGCCGTGATCGTGGTTACGGCGCGTCGCAAGGCGCTTCAGTCGGCCATTGAAATCAAAAGGAAGGCCGACACGATCGTCGATTCGATCGTCGCCGACGAAGCGGGCAAGCTGCCGGACAATTCGATCACCGAAGTGCTGCAACGCATTTCGGGCGTGTCGATATCGCGCTACACCTCCACCAACGGCGGCAGTTCGGCGTTCCAGATCGAAGGGACGGGCGTCACCGTGCGCGGTCTGCCCTTCAATTCGAGCATGCTCAACGGCCAGCAGTTGTTCAGCGCCAACGGTGCCAGCGCCATCAGCTGGAACGAAGTGACGCCGGAACTGATGGCCGGTGTCGATGTCTATAAGGCGTCGCGCGCAGATCTGATCGAAGGCGGGGCGTCGTTGATCAACCTGCGCACCCATCTGCCCTTCGATTTCAAGGAGCCTCAGCTCAACCTCACAGTGGGCGGCAGCTACGGCAGCCAAGTGAAAAAGGGGTCGCCGCGCGTCTCCGCCATGTTCTCGAGGCGCTTCGACACCAATATCGGTGAAATTGGCGTACTGTGGGATGTCGCCTACAGCCGCCTGCACCAGCAGAGCAGCAACCTTCAGGTCGGCGCCATGTTCGGGGAGTATTCGCCGAACTCCACGCGCGACGACCATATGGTTTTTGTTCCCAGCTCGTTTAGCTGGAGCAACAATCTCAGCCAGCGTGACCGCTACGGTGCCTATCAGGCCATCCAGTGGCGGCCGACGGAAAACCTGACGCTGACCAACACCGTCTTCTTCTCGCAATATATCGACGACGGCTGGAGCAACAGCGGCTCCGTGGGGTCGAGCCCGTCTGCGACCTCCGCTGTTATGCCCAAGGTGGGCAGCCCGGTTGAATTCAATGCCGATGGCGCTTTCCGCAGGGGGAGCCTGACGGTCGGGTCCACCGGCAATGCGGTCGAATTCCAGAACCAGAGCAAGACCATTGGCTGGTTGCCCAGCTGGTACCAGCTCGATTGCGGCGCCACCTTTGGCGGCCCGGCTTCGTCGCTCCAGTGGGATTGGTCCGCCAGCGCCGGGGTTAATCCGGCAAATCCCCCGGCGGGATGGGACGGCAGACGCCTGGTGCAGTGCGGGCCTGCGGGCACGTTTAACCCGAGCGGCGGGGCGTCGGCGTCGCGCAGCAAAAGCTCTACCCTCGATATCTCGCAAAGCTTCCTGTGGACGGCTGGCGAACAGATAACGGTGCGTGGCGGTGCGCAATATGTCCGTTCCCGTATGACGGGGGAAAACATGTTTGTGGGCCTCGCCCAGACGAGCCCGCTGGTAAACTCGATGGACGTTGACCTGACGGGGTCGCTGCCGCTTCTGACGGGTCTTTCCACATCGGGCCTGCTCGACAAGAGCAAGGCGTATCTCAGCAATTTCGGCTATCATAAACCGAATAACAAGGGCGAGATGACGGCTGCCCACTTCGATGTGGAATACCGGCCCAGCGATGAGGGCTTCCTGCGCACCGTTACCTTCGGCATGCGTATCGCCAAGCGCACCGAAAACGACGACAATGTGGGGACCTATTGGGCGCCGCTCAGCCAGTCGTGGCTGTCGAATCCGTGGGGCGCGCATCCCGGCGATCCGTCCTATGGCGCAGGGAACATTCTGTATCTGACCAACCCGAATGTCCGCGCGTCGGATTATGAGGTGGCCAGCTTCCCGAATTTCTTCGGCGGCGACGCGGCGGTTCCGGCGCAGCTTCTGGTCCCCAGCCAGTCGCTCTTGCAAAGCTATGACTGGTACCATTTGCTCAAGACCTATAACGGGCAAATCGCCAACGGGACGGCGGACCAATACTGGACGCGCTATATCGATCAGGGACTGAATAAGACCGACAGCCGCATCGTCAACAAGGCCATCTATATTCAGGCCAAGTTTGCCCACGATGGTTTCGGCTTCATCCCGGCGTTTTCGGGGAATATCGGGGTGCGTTCCTTCTCCGAAACCCTGACGGCGAGCGGCCTTCTGTCCACGCCCAATGCGACGAACCTGGCGCTCACCGAAAAGGACAGCACGGATTACTTCAACGCGCAGCAGGTGAAGACCGCCAACCCCAACGCCAATCCGGTGTTCCCGACGCTCTATGCGTTTGTTCAGGCGTATAACCTGCAACAACGCAACTACAGCTACCATCGCGTTCTGCCGTCGTTCAACATCAAGTTCGACGTCAGCGACACCTTCATCATTCGCGCCGCGGCATCTAGGGCGTCGGCACCGCCGAACCTCAATGACATCCGCGCCGGCGGGTCGGTGAGTGCCCGATCGCGGTCTGCCACCAATCCGCAGGCCCCTTCGATCCTCACCGGGGTTTCCGTCAATGGCGGCGGCGCGGATCTGAAGCCGACCATGATCAACAGCCAGGACGTGACGTTCGAATTCTATCCGTCGTCGTCGAGCTTCTTCTACGTGGATCTGTTCGCCAAGCAGATCGAAGATCATCCGGTGTTCCATTCGTTCATCGCCAACAATCTGCCCATCCCGGCGCTGGCCTACGCCAATGGCCAGACTCCGCCGGTCAATGCCGGGGACCCTAATCCGGGGACGCCGACAACGCTCGATCTGCCGTGGCTCTATCTGCAGAACAAGACCTCCGAGCAGAAGGCCACGATCAAGGGCTTTGAAATCGGTGGCCGCAAGTTCTTTGATCAGCTTCCCGGCTGGATGCGCGGGTTCGGTATCGATGCCAACCTGACCTATATCGACAGCCGGAACCCGGCCCAGCAGGCCAACAGCGTGCTGACCCCGCCGCCGGCCAATGGCTCCCTGCCGGGCCTGAACCCGGACGGTACGGTGCCGCAGACCTACCCCGACCTCCCTTATGCCGGGTTGTCGAAGTGGGCCTATAATATCCAGCTGCTGTACAGCCGCGACAAGGTCAATGTCCGTCTGGCCTACAACTGGCGCGACAAGGCCTTGCTGTCCACCAACGTCAATCCGCTGTCCTACGCGACAAGCGGCGGCAACCCCTACATCCTCAATACCAGCCCGACCAACTTTGACGCCGCCCATTCCTATCCGGTGTACAACATGGTTCCGGCCTATATGGCGGCGGCGGGTTATCTGGACCTGGGTTTTGACTACAGGCTGAACGAGAAGATTTCCGTGTCCTTCAACGCGAACAACCTTCTCAATACGAAGTCGAAAACGCTTCAGGAGCCCGTGCCTGGCGTGTTCGAGCCTTACGACTACAATGTCAGCGATCAGCGTTACGAAGTCACCGTGCGGGCGCGCTTCTAACGGTCTGAGGGGGAAGGGCGCTTCATGCCGAAGCGCCCTTGCTCTTCATTTTTGTTTAGCCCCTCGCCGGGCGGTGGCCTTCGCCACCTTGGCCGCCGCCGCAATGGCGGCTTGAGCGGAATGATTCCAGTAGAAATCATCCCGCTATAAATTCAGAAAGCGCTCTATGAACAGCGTACAGCAACAGGACATCGTCATACTGGGCGGCGGCGCGGCGGGTTGGATCGCGGCGGGGTTGCTGGCGCGCAAGACGGATCGCCGTCGAACGCGCATCACTGTGGTGGAATCCGAGGAGATTGGCATTATCGGCGTCGGGGAGGCGACGGTGCCGGTACTGGCGCACTGCAACGCCTTGCTCGGCATTGACGAAAATGACTTTATTCGCCGCACTCAGGGCACGTTCAAGCTGGGTATTGAGTTTTGCGACTGGGGCGTTGTGGGGAACCGGCATTTCCACGCCTTCAGCGACTATGGTCATCAGGTGGAGGGGGTATCGACCCACCATTACTGGCTGAGACTGCGGCAAGCCGGCGACGCGCATCCGATCGATGACTATTCGTTCGCCTACGCCGTCGCGAAAAGCAATCGTTTTGCGCCGGGCGATCCGCAGACTGCGCGCTATCACTATGCCTACCATTTCGATGCCGCCTTGTACGCCCATTATCTGCGCGAGGTGGCGACGGGGCTGGGCGTGCAGCGTATCGAAGGCCGGATGACGCACGTTGATCTGGACAGCGCGTCTGGCCATATCACCGCCATCCACCTTGCCGATGGCCGCAAGGTGTCCGGCGACCTGTTTCTGGATTGCACCGGCTTCGCCTCTGAATTGCTGGGAAAGGCGCTGGACACGCCGTTTGTGGACTGGTCGCAGTGGTTGCTGTGCAACAGCGCTATGGCGGCCCCGGCGACACGGACCGGCGCGCCCATGCCGTATACGAGGTCCACGGCTCACGCCGGGGGCTGGCGCTGGACGATTCCCCTGCAACACCGAAGCGGGCACGGCATGGTCTATAATTCGGACCTCTGGAGCGACGATGCGGCGCGTGACGCCCTGCTTGGTGCCATCGAGGGCGAACCGCTGGCTGAACCCAGAGTGTTCCGCTTTACCTCCGGGCATCGCAAGGTGTTCTGGAACCGCAACTGTATAGGGATCGGTTTCGCCTCCAGCTTTCTCGAACCTCTGGAGTCCACCGGGCTACAGTTGATCGTCATGGGAGTCCTGAAGTTGCTTCAGTTCTTCCCCGAAAGGACGATCGACCCCGTTTTGCGCGACGAATACAACCGGATATCCACCCGCGAGATCGAGCGCATACGCGACTTCATCATCGCCCACTATTACCTCTCACGCCGGCCAGAGCCCTTGTGGGCGGCGTGCCGCAACATCGAAATTCCCGACAGTCTGCGCCACAAGCTGGAGGTATGGAACGCCAGCGCACAGATCCCGCTGGGTGATCTGGAATCCTATATGGAACCGAGCTGGCTCGCCATCCTGCTGGGCAATGGAGCCGTGCCCACGCGCTACGCCGTAGCGGCGGACCTCTACCCGCTGGAACAGATCAAAAAGGGTATGGATTTGCGCCGCGACGAGATCAGGCGCTCGGCGCAGGCGGTCATGTCGCATCAGGATTTCATCGACCGGCACTGCAAGGCGGCCTCTGAGCGACCTCAGGCCGATTTAGAGCGGAATGATTTCTAGTAGAATCATTGCGCTCAAGCCGCCATTGAGGCGGCGGCCAAGGTGGCGGAGCCACCGCCCGGCGAGGGGCAAACAAAAAACTAGATCATTATGTTTCTACCAGAAATCATAATGATCTAGGGAGAGCTTGACAGTCCGCAAATGGCGTTATTATCATATAATCATTCAATTTATCGCCCTCGAAGGCGAGTTGAGCCCATGGGATGGGGGCCCCTTTCAAGACAGATGTCGTGACGCCCCCCCCCCGCAAAGCCGTCCCCTGTGTCGGCTGTAACCCCTGAAATCTGAAACAGTCACAAAGAGAGCCGTAAACGGCCTGTAAAACGAGGAAGTACCCTATGACAAAACAAACCGACAAGACGCCCAAGGTCCTGAACCGTCGCCATCTGATCATGGCCACCGCCTGCGTGGTGCCCTTATCGGTCGTGGCCTGCGGTGGGGGCGGCGGTGGGGGCGTATCGACGGCCTCCGCAGGCGGCACCTCTTCAACGTCGTCGTCTTCCTCCTCATCGTCCTCGTCAGCGAGCGGTTTGTATCCCAACTATAATACAAATCCGCTGCCGGCGAATGCGGCGGGGATGACCAGCACGGCGGCCGAGATTGCCGCCAAAATCAAGCTGGCCATCAATATCGGTAATACGATGGAAGCCATAGGCGGGGAAACCGCCTGGGGTAATCCGCTCATCACCCAGGCGCTTGTCAACAAGTATAAGGCTCTGGGCTTTGACGCCATCCGACTGCCGTGCGCCTGGGACCAGTATGCGGATAAGACAACGGCGAAGATTTCCAGCACCTGGCTGGACCGCGTCAAGACGGTTGTCCAGTACTGCATGAATGCTGACCTCTATGTGGTGCTGAACATCCACTGGGATGGGGGCTGGCTTGAGAAGCACATAGATGCGGCCAGTAAGGACGCGGTCAACGCCAGGCAGAAAGCGTTCTGGGAGCAGATTGCCACCCACCTGCGCGACTTCGACGAGCGCCTGATCTTCGCCAGCGCTAACGAGCCGGACGCCGGTACGGAAGCGAATACAAAAATCCTGCTCAGCTATCACCAGACCTTTATCGACGCTGTGCGCGCGACCGGCGGGCGAAACGCCTACCGCACCCTCGTCGTACAGGCGCCGCAAACCAATACCGAGCTGGCCGTTTCGATGTGGCCGGGCATGCCCACCGATACCACGACGAACCGTCTGATGTTCGAAGTCCACTATTACGCGCCGTCGCAGTTCATGATCATCGACAAGGACGCGTCCTGGGGCAAGATGTTCTACTACTGGGGCCGCGACAACCATTCGACGATCGAGCCGGACCGCAACGCGACCCACAGCGAGGAGCCCTATGTCGATCAGCAAATGCTGTCGATGAAGACCCACTTCATCGACAAGGGCATCCCCGTCATCATCGGTGAGTACGGTGCCTGGCGCAAAACCCAGCCGCTGGACATGCCCAAGCACAACGCCTCGGTGGATTTCTGGAACCGGTATGTCACCCAGCAGGCGCGAGCCAATGGCGCCGTGCCCTTCTTCTGGGACACCGGAGCCCTCATCGACCGCACGACGCTTGCCGTCAAGGATCAGGCGATGCTGGACGCCCTGCTCATCGGGGCCGGCAAGAAATAACAGAGCGATATGTCGAAAAGTGTGAGCGGTTTTCGACAAAAAATATCGCGACAAAACAAAAATTTAGAGCGAAATGTCGATTCCACTCAAAGTCATTTCGCTCTGGCAGAACCATCCGCTCAGGCACAGGGCCTGAAACGCACAGAACAGTCCACGGGAAGGCAGGGACCGCCTTCCCGTCATGCGAAGGGTATTGCTTATGACCACCCCCGTTGACTCCACCCGGCGTCGCCTGTTGCTGGCCGCCGGCATCAGCCTGATCCCGTTTGGCCTTCTGAGTTGCGGTGGTGGGGGCGGTGGAGGTGGCAGCTCCGGCGGCGGGGGGGCGTCTTCGTCCGCCTCATCCGCCACACCGGCCGTATTGCGCCCTTCGACCATGACGCTGGGCCTGCCGATTGTCGTCGATCAGTTCGGCTACCTGCCGACGCAGGGCAAGGTCGCCGTCATCCGTGACCCGCAGGGCGAGGCCGTGGGCACCCTGAGCGACGGGACGCAGATCATCAGTTTCGATGCCGCCGATTCCTTCACGCCCGGCACCGTCTATGAGGTGGTCAATGCCGCCACGGACGCCGTGGTGTTTACGGCGGCCCCCGTGGCCTGGAACAATGGCGCGACCGACAAAAGTTCTGGCGACAAGGTGTGGCATTTCGACTTCAGCAGCGTCACCGCCGTCGGCGAATACTACATTCGCGATGCCCAGAAGAACGTCAGATCCTATACATTCAGGATCGCCAGCGACGTCTATGCCGCGGTGCTGAAGGCGGCGGTGCGGTACTTCTATTATCAGCGCGCCGGGCAGGAAAAGACCGTGGCCCATGCCGGAGCCGGCTGGGCCGATGCGGCCTCGCACGTCGGGCCGGGTCAGGACCGCAATGCGCGCCTGTACAGCGACAAGACCAATGCCGCGACCGAACGCGACGTCTCCGGCGGCTGGTACGACGCGGGCGACTTCAACAAATATACAAGCTGGACGGCCGGATACGTGACGGCCCTGCTGTTCGCTTATGCCGAAAAGCCGTCCATCTGGGGAGATGACTACAATATCCCGGAATCGGGTAATGGCATTCCAGACATTATCGACGAAGCCAAATGGGGGCTCGACTGGCTGCGCCGCATGCAGCAGGCCGACGGCTCGGTCCTGTCGATTGTCGGGCTCAGCCACGCGTCGCCCCCGTCGGCGGCCACGGGCCCCAGCTATTATGGTCCGGCCAGCACATCGGCGACCCTGAACACCGCCGGGGCCTTTGCACGCGGGGCCAGGGTGCTGGCAGGCTTTACGCCCTTTGCCAGCTATGCCGCCGATCTTCAGACGCGGGCCGAAAAGGCGTGGGACTGGGCCGTGGCCAACCCGAATGTCATTTTCACCAACAATGATCCCGCCAACGGCTCGCAGGGGCTGGGGGCCGGTCAGCAGGAGACGGATGATCGCGGACGCCTGCTGGCGCGTCTGATCGCGGCGGTCTATCTCTATGACGCGACGGGCAAGACCACCTATCGCGATTTCGTCGAAGCCAATTACGGGCAGGCCAACCTGATCCGCTTTCGCAACTATGTGTCGCCCTATGATGGCGGGACGCAGGATGCGCTCCTGCACTACGCGACCCTGCCGGGGGTGCCCTCGGCCACGGCCAATGATATCCGCACGAACTACCTCAATGGCGTCAATGGGGAATGGGTGCGCGGCAAGATCACCACAAAGGCCGACCCGTATCAGGCCTTCATTCCCGACTATGTGTGGGGCAGCAACAGTATCAAGGCGAATTTTGGTCTGCTGTTTACGGCGCTCAATGTGCATAATCTGGGCACGACGCACAGCCCGACCGATAATCTGAACGCGGCCGCGGCCTATATCCACTACATGCACGGCGTGAACCCGCTGGCCCTGTGTTATCTGACCAATATGTCCAGTCTGGGCGCGGAAAACTCTGCCACTCAGATCTTCCACGCGTGGTTTGTGGATGGCTCGGCCAAATGGGACAGCGTGGGCACCTCGACCTATGGCCCGCCGCCGGGCTTTGTGCCGGGCGGTCCCAACCAGACGCAATGGGACTGGGACAGCCGTTGTCCGTCGGTCAGCAACCTGTGTGGCACCAAGCGTCCTTCGCCGCCCTATGCGCAGCCCGCGCAAAAATCCTACAAGGACTTCAATGATGGCTGGCCGCTGAATTCGTGGCCGATCACCGAAGTGTCGAACGGCTATCAGGTGGCCTATATCCGCCTGCTGTCCAAATTTATCTAGATCATGCGTACAACCGACTGTTTTATATAAAGTTCAGCAAGAGCTAACAGGGACACAAAGGAAAAGATCATGGTGAAACTAACCAAACGCAGCCTGTTGGGCGGTGTGCCATTGATGGGGGCGTGGGGTGCGGTTGCCGGGGCTGGTTTTGCGGCCTCCAAGGCCACGGCGGCTGCTGATGGCGATGCCTGTCAGCCCAAACCGCCGGTCCGCTACGATCTGCCGGTCGCCAAAGGGCCGTTTCAGCCGACGCCTGAGTCGCTGAAGACCTATCAGGCGCCCGACTGGTTCCGCGATGCCAAGTTCGGTATCTGGTCGCACTGGGGCCCGCAGGCCGTGCCGCGCGTCGGGGACTGGTACGCGCGTAACCTCTATATCCCCGGCCACTTTCACAATACGCACCACGTCAAGACCTACGGCCAGCCGTCAAAGTTTGGCTATAAGGACATAATCCCCCTGTGGAAGGCCGAAAAGTTCGACCCTGAAGGCTTGATGGACCTCTATGCGGCCGCCGGTGCCAAATACTTCGTCAGCATGGGCGTCCATCACGACAATTTCGACCTGTGGAAGTCGAAGCACCACAAATGGAACGCGGTCGCCATGGGGCCCAAACGCGATATTGTCGGCGAATGGGCGGCGGCGGCGCGCAAGCGTGGCCTGCGGTTCGGCGTCTCCGAGC
>NZ_JAIWNX010000017.1 GCF_020217185.1 Asticcacaulis sp. | reverse complement strand
ATCTGGGCGCCAGCCACAACTGGTTCCACCCCAGCCATCTGTATAATCAGACCTGGCCGGAAAACGGCGTCGCCTATGACGGGGCCGACCCGCAATACGCCGACCTCTATCATCCGGCCCATAACGAGCCCTATCGCGGCACGGCGGACACCTGGTACACCAAGGACCCGGCCTTCCATCAGATATGGTACAACCGTATCCAGGACCTGATCGACAGCTATGAACCGGACCTGCTCTATTCCGACGGCGGCCTGCCCTTCGGTGTGGTCGGCCGCAGTCTGGTCGCGCACATGTATAACAAGAGCGTGGCGCGCGCCGGGCGCAACGAAGCCGTCTATAATGGCAAGGACTTCGGCTCCGGTGAATTCTACAGAGAGGCCTTTGTGCAGGACGTCGAACGCGGCGTGCTGAAAGGTATCAATCCCTATCCGTGGCAAACCGACACGTCGAACGGCGACTGGTTCTATTCGGACGGGTTCAAGTACAAGACCAGCACCGAAGTGATCCACATGCTGTGCGACATCGTCAGCAAGAACGGCAATCTGCTGATGAATGTGGTGCAGTATCCCGACGGCAGCCTGCCGCCGGAATCGCAAACCCTGCTGGCCGATCTGAGCGCATGGATGAAGGTCAATGGCGAGGCCATTCACGGCACCCGCCCGTGGACGCAATTCGGCGAAGGCCCGACCGAGGCTGCCGAAGGGGCGTTTCAGGAAGGTACGGCCTACACGGCACAGGACATTCGCTTCACGACGCGCGGCAAGACCCTGTATGCGATTTCGCTGGGCAAACCCGAAGGCCGTCTGGCCATTCAGGCGCTCGGGAAAAATGCCAAACAGGCGCGGGCGGTGAAGCAGGTGCGCTTGCTGGGCACGTCCAAACCCTGCCGGTTCCAGCAGGAGGCGGGGGCACTGGTGATCGAGGTGCCTCAGGGGGCTTCGCCCATGGCCAACGCGTTTGAAATCACCTTCCGCGGTTAGAGCGCAGGGAACTTCTGGCGCGGTATGTCAAAAGTGTGAGCGGTTTTCGATAAAGTATCTCGATAAAACAAAAATTTAGAACGGCGTCCGGAATATCCGGACGCCGCTTTATTTGATTTAAGCACAGGTCAGTTCGATAACGGTGAGCGGGTCGCCGCGCGACCCCTCAACGACCCGAAGCGTCAGCGTGCCGTCCTGCTGCGACCAGACGACCTTGCCGCCCGTCACACTGACCGCTGTCTGCACGGTTTTGGGGAAATCGCTCAGGGTCAGGCGGTCTTCGGGCCATGAGAAGATATGCACAAACACCTTGTTTTTACGGAAGGTTGTGCCGAAAACGCCATCTCGCGGCTGAAGCGGTCCGGGGCGGGTGTCCTGAATCGTATAGCCGTATTTGCTCATCCATTGGCCGATACCCCTGAGCGTTTCGGCCTGAGCGGGCGGGATACGCCCTTGCGGGTCCGGTCCGACATTGATCAGGGCATTGCCATTGCGCACGGCGGCGTTGACGATGAAGGGGACGACCTTTTGCCACGACATGGCGTAATTATCCGGCGTGTAGCCCCAGGCCGAGCCGAGGGCGAAGGTCTTTTCCCACGGACGCGCCCGGATCGGCCCTGAGATAGTGCCGTGGCCTTCTTCGGTGTCGAAATCGCCGATCCAGCCCGAACGCGGATTGATCAGGATCTTGGGCTGGTATTTGCGCACCATGCCATTAAGCTTGGCCGGCTCCCAGAACCACGCCGCGTCGGCATCGGTCCCCTTGTGCGCCAGCCAACCGCCGTCCCACCACAGGACGTCGATCTTGCCGTAGTTTTTCATCAGTTCACTGACCTGATCATAGGTCTGCATTTTCAGCAGCCGGGCATTTTCCGGTAGTTCGCGCGGGTGGAAATAGGCAGGGAAGCGCCAGTCGAGCGGCGAATAATAGAGCCCGACCTTCAGCCCGGCGCGCCGCACGGCGTTCACATAGGGCCGGATCAGGTCGCGGTGCGCCCTGGCGTGCATAGCGTCAAATTGCTGGAAGCTGGACGGGCTGTCCCACAGGGCGAAGCCGTCGTGGTGGCGGGCCGTCATCACCATGTAACGGGCCCCGGCCTGCTTGGCCAAAGCGGCCCACTGATCCGGATCATAGGCCTGCGGATCGAACTGATCGGCCAGCTTGCGGTATTCGCCGGGTGGCACCTTGTCATTGAACATGTGCCATTCGCCGCGCCCCGGAATGGCATAGAGCCCCCAGTGCACAAAGATGCCGAACTTGGCGTCACGCCACCACGCAAGGTCCTTCTCAGGCAACAAAAGCTCAGGGGCCAGCGCCGGATCGGCATTGGACAGCTTGGCCGCTGACTTCTGCTCATCGGTCTGCGTCGCAGCTACAGCGACCGCCGGGGCCGCCAGCGCGGAGGCCCCCGCCATCAGAAAATGTCGTCTGCCGATCCTCATTATTTCCTCCTTTGTATTATTCTTCCCGCGCTCCGCCGCACCAGTGGCGAACAGGCGGGCTTCAGCCGCGGATACGCACCACATCGGTAAAGCCGAAGGGCTGTCCGCGACGGGCCCGGAAAATCAAGCTGACCCAGTGTTTGCCGGCCCCCTTGGGGAAGGGGGCGCTCAAAGGCGCGCTGCCGTCGCTGGTTTTTTCAGCCACCTTCTGACCGTCAATATATAGGGTGGCCGGGCCCAGCAGGCCCAGACACTCGATGACACCGCCGCTCTTGCGCACCCGGGCATAGGCTTCGACCTCGACGGCGCACAGGACCTCCGTGTCGCGGTCGGGCGCAGGGAAGGGCACGCCCGCGCGGAACCAGCCCCACGAATTCATGTCATTATCCTTTGGGCGCAGATCGGGATTGAGCGGCCCCGCCTGTTCGGGGGCGCGCCGCCAGTTTTCGGTGATCTGCACGCTTTCGGACACGGCCTGATAGGGCCAGGGCTGCGCCGCCTGCACGTCGATCCTGAGCGTTGCGGGCTTCAGACCCTCCGCCACGGCCTTTAGAACGAGCGGGTCGGACTGGCCTTCGCGCGTCTGGACGATCACCTGCGCCAGCCCGTTGAACAGGGCGCGCGTGTCGCCTTTTTCCGGGCTGATATCATTGGGATTGCCGTTGCCAAGCCCGATAATGTCGCCGCCTTCGACCGTAAAGCGCACGCTGTGCTGGGCGGTCGGCACGTGCCGGCCCTTCGCATCCAGCGCTTCTACCGTGAAGGGCTGGGCATCTATGCCATCCCCCTTCATCACCGGGCGGAAGGGGGTCAGTTTCAGTTGTACCGGCGCGCCCGTCGTTTCGACCTCAAAGCGCTTGATCGCCTTGCCGCCGCGATACCCAATGGCGCTCAGCCTTCCGGGCGCATAGGCGACGCTCCAGCGGTTCATCTCGTAACGGTCCCCCGCCTGACGCCCCAGCGGGCGGCCATTCAGGAACAGTTCCACCTCGTCCATATTGTGCAGGGCCATGACGAGGATGTCCTGCCCCTCCTGTCGGGCCCAGTTCCAGTGCGGGGCCAGATGCAACACCGGCTCGCTGCGCCACATAGCCTGCCGCATCCAGAAGGCGGTCTTGGCGAAGCCGCACAGGTCCATAATGCCAAAGAAGGACGAGTTGGACGGCCACTGATGCGGCGTCGGTTCGCCGTGATAGTCGAAACCGGTCCACACGAAGGTGCCCGCCACAAAAGGCCGCTCGGCTATGGCTTTCCAGCCGACGCGCTGCGTGGTGCCCCAGTCGGCGGCGTCATCGTCATAGGAGGCGATGATGTGCTTATCCTTTATCGTCTTGTATTCCCCGCGTGTCATGAAGGCGGAGCAGTCTTCGGACGAGGTTATGGGTAAGGTCGGGTGCGTCTTATGGAAGGCGTCGTAATTCTGATACTGATAGTTGAAACCGACCACATCGACGGCCTGAGACACATTGACGGGCGTAAACAGACCGTCATTCATGGCCGCCGTCACCGGGCGGGTGGTGTCGAGCGACTTGACCTTCGCCACCATGCGCCGGACCATCTGATAGCCCTGTTCCGTGCCCTGCATCGGTTCTTCGTTGAAAACGGACCACAGGATGATCGAGGGGTGGTTGCGATCGCGGCGCACCAGCCACTCCAGCTCGGCCATATGGATGGGCGAGGGGTTGAAGACGCGGTTTTCGTCCATCACCAGAAAGCCCATGCGATCGCACAGGGCATAAAACGCCTTGTCCTGCGCATTGTGCGAACAGCGGATGGCGTTGCAGCCCAGCTCTTTGAGGCGGTGCAGGCGATATTCCAGAAGCCCCGGCGGCACGGCGACGCCGACGCCGGCATGGTCCTGATGGATGCACACGCCCTTCAGCTTGAGCGGCTGACCATTGAGGAAGAAGCCCTTGTCCGGATCAAAGCTCTGGGTGCGGAACCCGGCGGGGGTCACCACCTCGTCAAGGATACGCCCCTTCTGGATAAGCTGCGTGCGCACCTGATACAGGTAAGGGGAGTCGATGTCCCACAGGGTCGGGTTGCCGACATTCATGCGACCGGTCGCGATACCGGTCTGCATCGGCGGGATTTGGGCGGTCAGGCGACAGGTGCTGACAACCCGGCCCGCCGCATCGAACAGTGACGAGACGATCTCCGCCGATTGCGGCCGGTCGGTGGTGTTGTTCAGCGTCACCTCGACCGGAATCTGCCACTGATCGCCGGTCTTGACGGGGTGGGCAAAGACGCCATCGGTCTCAATATGCAGCGGATGACGCTTGACGATCCACGTGTTGCGGTAAATGCCCGCCCCTTCGTACCACCAGCCCTGCATAGCGTCGGCATCGACGCGCACCACCAGTGAATTGAGCGCCGCGCCGTAGGACAGATAGGGCGTGATATCGACATAGATGGAGTTATAGCCCGACCAGTTGCGATTGATCAGCGTGCCATTGAGCCAGATCGTGGCGTGGGTCGAGATGCCGTCAAGTTGCAGCTCGATATGCTTGCCGCGGTCACTTTCGTCGAACCTCAGCAGGTTGCGATACCAGCCGATGCCGCGTTTGCGATACCCCTGCGCCAGATTTTCGCGCTCATCCGGCACCTGAAAACTGGCAAAGTCGTGCGGCAGAGTGACATGCGTCCACTCCGTATCGTCATAGGAGGCCGCCGCGGCGCCCCAGGCCGATCCGGCCTTGGCATTGGCGTAGGACCAGCCGTGCCCCAGTATCTTGGGGAAGGGAATGTCGCCTTCGAAAAAGCGCCAGCCCTTGTTCAGCGAGAGTACTTCGCGGGGTGACGGTCCGCTGGCCGGAGCCGGAGAAGGCGCGGCGCGATCCGTAGCCTTTGCAGGTGCGGAAACACCATAGGACACAGTCCCCAGCAGGCTCACGGATTTCAACAGGTCACGTCTGTCCAGCACGCGCTTCTCCCTTTTTATTGTCGGACAATAATATTATTTTGAGAGCGCTTGTCCAGTCGTGATCTGAAGATTCTACGGAAATAAGTGGTGGGGGCTTTGTGCGGCCCTTTCTTGTTTGCGTTGGACGCCAGCGGCGTATTGAAGCGAGGTTTATTATAATATAATAACGCAGCAAACACAGAACACAGGCAGGGGATGACATGTGCAAACAGACATACACGGGCAGGCTTCTCAGGGGCGTGCTGGCGGCGCTGCTGCTGATATGCGGGCTGGCCGTGCCCGCTGTGGCCCAGACCCCGCGTGAGCGCCTCAATATCGACAAGGACTGGCGTTTTGCCTACGGCCATGCCGATGAGGCCCAGCGCGACTTTGGCTATGGTCTGCGGCCCTTTTTCTTCGCTAAGGCGGGGTATGGCGACGGTCCGGCCAATCCGGACTTCAGCGATGTCAGCTGGCGCAAGGTCGATCTGCCGCACGACTGGGCGGTGGAACTGCCCTTTGACCAACGCGGCAATACCAACCACGGCTCCAAGGCCATCGGGCACCCGTTCCCGGAAAACAGCGTCGGCTGGTATCGTAAAACCCTCACGATTCCGGCCTCGGACAAGGGGCGTCGGATTTCGCTTGAATTCGATGGCGTCTATCGCAACAGCGTGGTGTGGATCAACGGGCACTACCTCGGCACCGAACCCAGCGGCTATTCAGGGTTTCGTTACGACATCACCGATTACGTCAATTTCGGCGGCGAGAACCTGATCGCGGTGCGTGCCGATGCGACGGTCGAAGAGGGCTGGTATTACGAAGGGGCGGGCATTTACCGCCACGTCTGGCTGACCAAGACCGATCCGCTGCACGTGGCGCAGTGGGGCACCTTCGTCCGATCGACCATTGAGGGAGCGAATGCCCGGCTCGACATCGACCTGACGGTGCAGAATGCCTTCAAAAGCGAGCAGGGCTTTACCATCCGTCATGAGGTGGTGGATGCCCGCGGGCAGGTCGTGGCGCAAACAACGCAGGCCGACCGGTCAGTGAACGCCGTATCGGACGGGGTGTTTGCCGCCACCCTGACGCTGTCTGAGGCGCATCTGTGGTCTCTGGAAGACCCGTATCTCTATACCCTGCGCACAAGCCTGTTGCGCGACGGGCAGGTCGTGGACCGCTATGACACCCGATTTGGGGTGCGCACCGTCACCTTTGATCCGGACAAGGGCTTTTTCCTCAATGGCAAGGCCGTCAAACTTCAGGGCACCAATAACCATCAGGACCATGCCGGTGTCGGCGTCGCCCTGCCGGATGGCCTGCAAACCTGGCGGCTGAAACAGCTCAAATCCTTTGGCGTCAATGCCTACCGCGCCTCGCATCATCCGCCGACGCCGGAGCTTCTCGATGAAGCCGACCGTCTGGGGATGCTGGTCATCGACGAACACCGCATGATGGGGACAAGCCCGGAAATCACGCACCAGCTTGAGCGCCTGATCCGCCGCGACCGCAACCACCCGAGCGTCATCCTGTGGTCGGTGGGCAATGAGGAGTGGGCGCTGGAATGGAAGGACATTGGCACGCATCTGGCGCTTGAAATGCAGGATTTCGTCAGGCGGCTCGATCCGACGCGGCGCACCACGGTCGCCACCAGCGGTTCGGGCAAGGGCACCTCGGTCGGCGCGGATGTCATCGGTTTCAACTATGGCGCTCAGCACGACGTCGATGGCTTCCACGCGCAGCACCCGGAAAAGCCGGCCATCATGACCGAGGAAGGCTCGACCCTGACGACGCGCGGCATCTATTTCGACGACTCGGCAAGGGTGCACCTCAATGCCTATGACCGTCAGGGCCGCCCGGGCAGCAGCCTTAGCATCGAAGAAGGCTGGACCCGCGTCATGGCGCGTCCGTGGATGTCGGGCATGTTTGTGTGGACGGGGTTCGATTATCGTGGGGAAACCACGCCGTTTGGCTGGCCGGCCATATCGTCGCAATTCGGCATGGTGGATACAACGGGTGTGCTTAAGGACACGGCCTATTATCTGAAATCGGTGTGGACCGATCAGCCGATGGTGCACATCCTGCCGCACTGGAACTGGGCCGGGCGCAAAGGTCAGCCGATCGACGTCCGCGTCTATAGCAATGGCGATGCGGTCGAACTGTTCCTCAATGGCAAGTCGCTGGGGCGTCAGGCGATGCCGCGCTATTCGCACCTGAGGTGGCGCGTGCCCTATGCGCCCGGCACCCTGACTGCCAGGGCCTATCAGAAGGGGCGGCAGATCGCCGTACAAAGCGTCAGCACCACGGCCGCACCGGCGGCGGTGGTCGCGCGGCCCGACAAGACGGCACTGAAAGCCGACGGCAGCGACATTTCGGTGGTCTGGGTTCAGGTGACCGACAAAAAGGGGCGTCCTGTGCCCACGGCGGATAACCGCATAGATTTTGAGGTGTCGGGGCCGATCCGGCTGATCGGCATGGGCAACGGCGATCCGGGGTCTCACGAAGTGGACCGTCCGGCGGAGCGCCATCGCTATGTAAGCCTGTCGAACTGGCGCAGTCTGGCCATAGACGATCTGACCGACACGTCACGCGCTGTGGCCGAGACGGCCGACACCACAAACTGGCGTGATCCGGCGCAGTGGTTGCCCCCGGAGGCTCAGCCGCCCCTGACCAAAGGCCTTGTGCTGAGGGGTGAATTTGCCCGCCCGGTGATAAGCGCGGGCGAACAGGCCGTGCTCTTTGTCGGACAACTGGCCCCGGATCAGCACCTTTATGTCAACGGGCAGGCGGTAACGGCGCAGGCGATGGACGGCGCGTGGGTCATCCGGCTTGACGCCTCACAACTCAAGGACCGCAATAGCCTCAGCTACGTCATGCCGACGCCCGCCGCTGGCGTGCAGGCCCTGTATGATCAGTCGGTGGGCGGCTCACGCTGGGGCAGCCTGCGGGTCACGACCCCGGCAGCCCCGTGGCAACGCCGCCTGTTCAACGGCTGGGCGCAGGTGATCGTGCAATCCACAGGGGAGCGCGGCCGCGGGCAACTGAGGCTGGTGTCATCGGGCCTGACGGCGGCCACAGTCGATTTTCAGGCGGAGTAGAGCGCAACACGATTTTGCATGACCCGTGCGGGGAAAGAGCGTAAGCCTTGCGGCAAATCAGCCATCGGGGGCCTTCATGACCGACGCCATCGCACTTCTTATTCCGCCGCGCGAAAAGGACCTTGGCGGCTTTACCGTCAAGCGCATCCTGCCCTATGCCAAACACCGCATGGTCGGACCGTGGATCTTCTTTGATCACATGGGGCCGGCGGTGTTTGAGCCGGGCAAGGGCACCAATGTCCGCCCGCACCCGCATATCAACCTGGCCACCGTCACCTATCTGTTTGAAGGCCATATCCACCACCGCGACTCGCTGGGATCGGATCAGGTCATCACACCGGGGGCCATCAATCTGATGGTGGCGGGCAGGGGCATCGTCCATTCCGAACGCGAGCCGCTGGAGGGCATTGACACCACGCGGCAACTGCACGGGCTGCAACTGTGGCACGCCCTGCCGGAGGCCGACGAAGAGATCGACGCCGCCTTTTTCCACTATGACGCCGAAGAGATTCCGGCGCTGACGGTGGAAGGTGTGCCGGTGCGCGTGATGATGGGTTCGGCCTATGGCGTGACGTCTCCGGTCAAGACCTATGCCGAGACGCTGTATCTGGAGGCACGCCTGAGCGCCGGGCAGGCGCTGGTCCTGCCGGATCACGTCGCTGAGCGCGCGCTCTACGTCGTGTCGGGCCGCGCGGTGGTCAATGGCACGCTGGTCGAAGCCTCGCACATGGTCATTCTCAACGCCGGTGCCACGGTCAGCGTCACGACCGACGCGGAGGCGCAACTGGCCCTGATCGGCGGCGAGCCCTTTACCGAGCGCCATATCTACTGGAACTTCGTCTCGTCGCGCAAGGAACGCATCGAGCAGGCCAAGGCCGACTGGCGCGAAGGGCGCTTCCCCAAGGTGCCGGGCGACGAGATCGAATTCATCCCGCTGCCGGTCGAATGATGTCAGATGTAATCTCTGCACGGGTCGAAGAGACCCATATCTCCGATTTCAGCGTGGCTATCGAGGTCAGGGGTCACCGCCTGAGCGGCGACGAACCTGAATCGCAGGGCGGGATGAACCTTGCCCCGTCGCCCTATGACTATCTGACGGCGGCGCTGGGCGAATGCACGGCCATGACCGTGCGCTGGTACGCCAGACAGAAGAACTGGCCCTTGCAGGATGTGCGGGTGGAGCTGACCCACGAAAAGGTCGCCGGTCACGAATCGGGCAAGGCCGATATCTTCCGCAAGTCGGTAACGATTATCGGCGACCAGCTCAGCGACGAGCAGCGGCAAAGACTGCACGACATCGCCGCCAAATGTCCGGTGCACAAAACCCTGACGGGTGGTGCGTTTATTGAGACAGTCGCCGGTTGACAGCCTTTCCGTTTCAAGATATTTGAACATTGTTCATGTATCTTTTGGAGGGGATGATGAAAACGATCTTATTGGCGCTGGCCCTATTGGGGGCTGGCAGTGGGGTTGCGACGGCCCAGACAGCAAAGCAACCGGCAACCCACTCACGAGCCTTTCCCCATGCTGACGGCCCGTTCAATGCCATGATGGTGTTGATACCCGAAGCCGATCTT
>NZ_JAIWNX010000016.1 GCF_020217185.1 Asticcacaulis sp. | reverse complement strand
GAAGAGTTCAAAAAACCGCCAGAGCAGGGGCCGCGTCTACACATCGTACGCACGGTGAAGATAAAAGAGCGTTTTGCGGCCAAGATCGTCTTCATGAGCTTCGCCCTCGACCACAACCGTGGTGATGTCACTTACGATATACGTGGTGTGCGGCCGGATGGCGTACTCATGGGCGGTAAAAACCCCATGGATTTGAAAGGTTTGAAAGCCTTTCAGGGCGAGGCCACACGTCCTGACAATGTCTTCGATAGTGGTGAGACCATCATCATTGAATTTGACGACGGTGACCCGCCGGGCGTCTATCGCTTCGAAGCGGTTCTGCACGACAATATCGGCAACCGGCATATTCCGCTCAAGGCTGAGGTTGCGCTGATCAAATAGGGTCTGTTGTAACCGCTTTACAACCGGCCCCAACCTTCCCTAGTTTGTACGCTTAGTCGTTTTACGGAGTGTACGGATGGTAAAGGTGGCGCGTCTATGGGGCGTGAGCAGCGCGGCGGTTTTGGCGGCGGCTCTGTTTTCGGTTCCGGTTTCGGCTCAGGTGTCGGCGCCGCTGCCGCCCCCCTTGCCGGTGTCGGCGCAGGTCGATTATCCCGGCACGCTGAAAGTCTATGTCGATGCCACCGATACGCAGCAGCGCGTCATGCGCGTGCGTCAGGTCATTCCGGTGGCCAAATCCGGCCCCTTCACCCTGATCATGCCGCGCTGGCTGCCCGGCAAGCACGCCCCGCGCCCGCAGGCGGACAAGATCGCCAATGTGCGCTTTTCGGCGGGTGGTCAGAGCCTGAGCTGGTTGCGCGATCCCGTTGAAGTGACAGCCTTTCATATCGACGTGCCCGCCGGTGCCAAAGAAGTGGTGGCCGAGTTCGACTTCCTGACCCCCATGACCACGGCCGCTGGCCGCGTGGTGGTCACCGACGTCATGGCCAATCTGCAATGGGAAAACCTGTCCATGTATCCGGCAGGCTATGCAGTGACGCGCGTGCCGGTCGAACTGACGCTGAAACTGCCGGAAGGCTGGGACTATGCGGCGGCGCTTGATGTGGCGTCGAAGAATGCAGACGGCACCGTCACCTTCAAGCCGCTGCCCTATGAGCACTTCATCGACTCGCCGATGTTTGCCGGTAAGTTCAGCAAGACCTTCGACCTCAGCGCCGATCCCAAGGTGCCGGTGCGCATGCACGTCTTTGCCGACAAGCCGGGCGATCTGGCCGCCACCGATGAGCAGATTGCCATTCACAGGAAGATGGTGGCGCAGGCGGTCAAGGTCTTCAAATCGCAGCACTACGACCATTACGACTTCCTCGTCCACCTGTCGGAAGAACTGGGCGATATCGGGCTTGAGCATCACCGCTCGTCCGAAAATGGCCACGACTCCACCTATTTCACCGAGTGGAAGACCAACTATGTCGGGCGCGACCTGCTGGCGCACGAATATACCCATTCTTGGGACGGCAAGTTCCGCCGCGGTGCCGACCTTTATAATCCCGACTTCCACACCCCCATGCGCAACAGCCTGCTGTGGGTCTATGAGGGCCAGACGCAGTTCTGGGGCTATGTCCTGTCGGCGCGCTCGGGCCTCTACACGCCGGAGCAGGCCAAGCAGGCCATCGCGCTGATCGCCGCGCAGTACGACAACTTCTCCGGTTCGCAGTGGCGTCCGGTGCTCGATACCACCAATGATCCGATCCTGTCGGCGCGTCAGCCCAAGAACTGGCTGAGCCAGCAGCGTAACGAAGACTATTACAATGTTGGGCTTCTGATCTGGCTCGACGCCGATACGCTGATCCGTGAAAAGACCAACAACAAGAAGTCCCTGGACGATTTCGCCGGCCTGTTCTTTGGCATCAAGGACGGCTCGTGGACGCCGGAAACCTATGAGTTCAAAGACGTGGTGGCGGCTCTGAACAGCGTCTATGCCTATGACTGGGACACTTTCCTCAAGACGCGCGTGAATGAGACCTCAAAGGGCACCTTCCTCGACGGGCTGGAGCGCGGGGGGTATAGGCTGACCTACAGCGACACGCCGACCGACTGGTTCAAGGCGCGCGAAAAGAAGACCAAGGTAACGGACCTGAGCTATTCGCTGGGGCTGTCACTGACCGCCACGGGCGATATCGGCAGCGTCTTCTGGGACAGCCCGGCCTTCAAGGCCGGACTGGGGCAGGGGATGAGCGTGGTCGCCGTCAACGGCACCGCCTATGAAGCCGATGGTATTAAAACCGCCATTGCCGACGCCGCCAAGCCAAACGGTAAGCCGGTCGAACTGCTGATCAAACGCGGCAAGACCTATAAGACGGTGACGCTCGACTATACGGGCGGGCTGCGCTATCCGCGCCTTGAGCGCATCGACGGCAAGAAGGCCTATCTGGACGATATTCTGGCCGAAAAGAAGTAGGCAGGGGCACGGCCCCTGCACCCGTTAGTTTGGGTTTCTTGACTTCATGTCCTTGGCGATTTTTTCCCACGTTTTCTTCTGTTCCGGTGTAAGTGGGATAGTCTCGATACGGCAATGGCACTTTGACCACATCGGATACAATTCGGTGATCAATTCTTTTGGCCACTGACCATACCAGCTATAGCCTGAGCGGCGTTCCGGGTGGATGTCGGCATAGGTGGCGACCCGCACGCCGTCGCGGTTGGCCAGGATCACCGAATTGTCGTTGATATCATAGAACCGCGCCCACAGAGGCGGCGCCGAGGGATCATCCACCAGCCGGTTATCGGTGGTCGCCGTGTGATAGTCGTACTTGACCGGGGCGGGCAGGGCGAAGGTCTCCAGCCGTTTGCCGTGTATGGCCGAACGCTTCATCCATGCCACGGCCCCATCGACCGCAGCAATCACCTCAGGCGAGGGGTTTGGAATGGACATCAGATAGCGGGTATTTTCCACGCTTTCCTGAGAGACAATCGACACCAGTTCAAAGCTGCGCCCCTTGACGGGCTGCAAGGTCACGGGATCGTACTGACCGGCCCAGCCGGTGAGCTGCCCGTTCTGACGGATTTGCAGCCTGAGCAGACAGGCATCGCCAGCGGCCACCGCCGATGCGGCCTTCCTGCGTAAATCTTTGCTCATAGAATCAAAAGGATATTCGCCTGTGCTGATGCGACGCAGCAGGCGCAGATTGCCCGATGTCACCTCATCGGCCATGGTGATCTTGTCATGAAAGCTGTTCCTGGCCGGCACGGTGTGGGGCCAGCCGCCGCAGCTTTTGATCTGCTGCGACAGGATCAGATCGAGGCCGCGCAAGGCGGCGGTACGGTAGTCTGATTTCCGTGTCCGTTCATAGGCCGCCATCAGATACTCGACCTGCGTATAGATGTTGCGATTGTCGAAGCTGAAGGCCGGGTCGCTCTTTTCTTTCAGCGCCGCCGCCTTTTCCGCCTCGGACAGGATGCGCGCCGGGTCGCGGTTCTCGATCCAGCCGCCATTATCCCGTTGCAGCAGGAGCAGATTGTCGGCGATGGCCGTCACGTCGTCGTCAACATAGCGGGCATAGGACTTGCCGTTCTTGTTCTGCCAATGGTGAACGGCGTCGTAAAACCCGTCCAGCGATGGCGCAGACGCTGGCGGTGGTGTGGCGCAGGCGGACAAGGTGAGGGCGGCAATAAGGGCGGGCATTGTCTTCATGGTGTTTCCTTTTTTTGCCAGCCTAACACGAAGCGGAAATTTCGCTACTGCCGCAGGGTCCGGCGCGCACCGGGCGTATCAGCCCTGACATAACGGAGATTTGCCATGCGCCTGACCCCTGTCCTGCTGAGCCTTCTGATGCTGGCGTCTGTGCCGGCCCATGCGGAGGGGCCGCTACGCGAGCGTCTGAAAGCGCGCTATATGGAGCGGCTTCAGGACGGTGAGTCAGCGGAAGAAGGGGCGCGTGTGTATAAGGCCGTCCTGCCCGGAACCCAAAAGCAGACCGTCAGTTACGGGGCGGACCCTTTGCAGGCGATGGATGTTTACAGTCCGGTCAATGCCCGCAACGCGCCGATGATCGTCATGGTCCATGGCGGCGGCTGGCGGACGGGTGACAAGGCCAATAGCGGCGTGGTCGAGAACAAGGTCAAGCACTGGCTGCCCCAGGGCTACATCGTCGTCAGCGTCAACTATCGCCTTTTGCCGCAGGCGGATGCCTATGCGCAGGCCGAGGACGTGGCGGCGGCGCTGGTCTATGTTCAAAAGAATGCCGCCACCTGGGGCGGGGATGCCTCGCGTCTGATCCTGATGGGGCACAGCGCCGGGGCGCAACTGGTGGCTCTGACGTCTGCCGATCCCTCGGTGGTGACGGCCAGAAGCGGGCGACTGTGGGCCGGGACGGTGGTGCTGGACTCGGCGACGCTCGACCTGCGGGCCACGATGACGCAAAAGCGCGTGCTGCCGCTCTATACCAACGCCTTTGGCAGCGATCCGAAGCGCTGGGCGCAGGCCTCGCCGCTGGAGCGTCTGACGCCGCAGGCCGTACCCATGATGATGGTCTGTTCGACCCAGCGCAAGGACCGGCCCTGCGATCAGGCCGACACCTTCAGCCGGGCTCTGCGGCAACTGGGCAAGCCGGCCCCGGTGCAGAAGGAAGACAAGAGCCACGGCGAAATCAACAAGATGGTCGGCGTGCCCGGTCCCTATACCGACGCCATCGACGCCTTTATCGCGGCGCGTTTAGGGCAGGCTCTGGGGGCCCACAAATAGCCACGTCATATAGGCGGCATAGAGGCCGAGGAACAAAAGGCCGCTCAGTCGCCCGACCTTTTGGGCGAGCAGGATGATCAGCAGGACCAGAGCGGCGACGCCCAAGGCGACCGGCATGTCTATCTGTGCCATCTGAGGCGCTATGCGCAAGGGGGCAATGCAGGCCGTTACACCTAAAATACCCAGTATATTAAAGATGTTGCTGCCGATCAGATTGCCTAGGCTGACCTCACCCTGACGACGAAAAGCGGCGATAATCGTCACGGTCAGTTCGGGGAGGGACGTGCCGACCGCCACCAGAGTCAGGCCGATCACGGCCTCCGAAATGCCGAACCCGCGGGCGACGTTTTCGGCCCCGCGCACCAGCGCATCGGCCCCGCCGACCAGCATCAGCAGCCCCAAGGCCACCCAGATCAGTGCCACAAGGGGCGAACCTGCGCTTTCGGTCGAAGTCTCCGCCGGGGCCGTATCCTTACCCACTATGATCTTTTCCCAGACATAGACACCCATCAGATAGGTGGTGAGCAGGGCCAGCATCATCCAGCCGTGATCGCGTGTGATGATCCCCTGAAAGCCAAGCCACAGAAGACCCACCGTGACGGCAAACATGATCAGGGCATCCCGTTTCAGGCTGAGCCCCTTCGCAGCCATCGGCGAAAGCAGGGCGCCAACGCCCATAATCAAAAGAATATTGGCGATGTTGGAGCCGACGACATTGCCCACGGCCAGATCAGGCGAGCCTTTGAGCGCCGACTGCACCGACACCATCAGTTCCGGGGCCGACGTGCCCATGCCGACAACGGTAAGGCCGATCACAAGACGCGACAGGCGCAGGTTCAGCGCGAGGCTGACCGCGCCCCGGATCAGGCTCTCGCCCCCGACAAACAGCAGGCCCAGCCCGCCGATAATCAGCACGTAATCGAGCCAGGCGGCGTCGATATAGGCGGCGATAAAATTGACGATGACATCCATGCCCAAACCCCCGGTCATTAACCATCCTGCCCTGAGGGATGCCGAAGGACAAGACTATTCGTCGCTTGGCGGCGGAAGCGTGAGGCAGTATGACAGCCTCATGATCCGACTGTTTATTGCCGAAACCACGCCGCCCTTTGCCGAAGGGCTGATCTTCCCGCTCAATCCCGATCAGGCGCGCTATGTCGCCGCCGTGATGCGGCTGGGGGAGGGCGATGAGATCAGCGTCTTTAATGGCCGCGATGGCGAATGGCGCGGCCGTTTGCAGAGCGTGAGCAAAAAGCACGTCCATGTCGAACTGATCGTGCAGACGCGCGCGCAACCGGCCGCAGGACATGCCCCGAAGCTGTTGATTGCGCTGGTGAAACGCGCCCGGCTGGAGACGATTATCGAGAAAGCCACCGAGCTGGGGGCGGGTGAAATTCAACTGTTGATCACGCGCCGCACCAATGCCGACCACACCAATGTCGCGCGTCTGCAACTGATCGCGCAGGAGGCGGCGGAGCAGACCGAGCGCCTCGACGTGCCGCAGGTGCAGGCCCCGGTCAAGCTGGAGGCCTATCTTAAATCCGCGCCGGAAACCCTGATCTATGGCGACGAGGATTCCACCCACGAAGCAGGTGAACGCACCATCCCGCCCATGCTGGAGGCTCTGAGTGGGCTGGGCGAAGGGGCGGTGTCCATCCTGATCGGCCCGGAAGGCGGGTTCGACGCGGTCGAGCGCCAGACCCTGAGTGCCCTGCCGGGCGCCGTGGCCGTCAATCTGGGGCCGCGCATCCTGCGCGCCGACACGGCGGCCATCTCGGCCCTGACCCTGTATCAGGCCGTAAAGGGTGATTGGAAATAGTTTAGAGTTATTCGCTTGTGCCGCTGGGCCCTTACGCCCATATACCCGTGAATTGCAATTGAGCCTGTTACTTTAGGGATGGGGCGCGTGGTCAAGATTTCGGAACCCATTCAATCGTTTTCGCAGCTTACCGACTATTTTGCGTCGGGCGAAAAGCCGTCTGAGCGCTGGCGCATCGGGGCCGAGCACGAGAAGTTCGTCTTTCATTTAAGCGATCTGCGCCGTCCCGAATATGCAGGTCCGGACGGCATCGAAGCCCTGCTGAAAGGGCTGATGCGCTTTGGCTGGAGCGGCGTCTATGAGGGCGAACACCTGATCGCGCTCGAACGTGATGGCGCGTCGGTGTCGCTGGAACCCGGCGGGCAGTTCGAACTGTCGGGCGCGCCGCTTGAGACCATTCACGAGATTTGCAGCGAAACGGGTCAGCACCTTGAGGAGGTCAAGGCCGTGGCCTCTGAACTGGGGCTGGGCTTCCTGGGCGTCGGTTTCTCGCCCCTGTGGACGCGGGCCGAAACACCGGTCATGCCCAAGGGCCGCTACAATATCATGCGCGCCTATATGCCGAAGGTCGGCACGCTTGGCCTCGATATGATGCTGCGCACCTCGACCATTCAGGCCAATCTCGATTTTTCGTCCGAAGACGATATGGTGCTGAAATTCCGCACCTCTTTGGCCCTGCAACCTATCGCCACGGCGCTGTTCGCCAATTCGCCCTTCACGGAAGGCAAGCTCAACGGCTTTTTGTCGGCGCGCGCCAATGTGTGGACCGACACCGATGCCGACCGCACGGGGATGCTGGGCTTCGTCTTCGAAGACGGCTTCGGCTATGAAAAATATGCCCAATACGCCCTTGATGTCCCTATGTATTTCGTCAAACGCAAGGGCGCGCCCAATGGCGGCTATATCGACGCCTCGGGGCAGTCGTTCCGTGACTTTATGGACGGCAAGCTGCCCGCCCTGCCGGGAGAGCGCCCGACGATGGACGACTGGGCCGATCACCTGACGACGCTGTTCCCTGAAGTGCGCCTCAAAAAGTACCTCGAAATGCGTGGGGCCGATGGTGGCCCGTGGTCGCGCATCTGCGCCCTGCCGGCCCTGTGGGCGGGGCTCCTCTATGATCAGGCGGCGCTGGAAGCCGCCTGGGATCTGGTCAAGGGCTGGCGCATCGAAGACCACGATACCCTGCGCGGCATGGCGGCCAAAACCGGCCTGAAAGGCGAGATCGCCGGTCGTCCGGTGAAGGACTGGACGCTCGATACCCTGACTATCGCGCGGGAGGGCTTAAAGCGCCGCCAGCGTCTGTCCGGCGGGCTGGTCGATGAAACCGGCTATCTCAGCGAACTGTTTGAAATCGCGGAGAGCGGCGTCACCCCGGCCGAGCGTCTGATCGAAAAATATCAGGGCCCGTGGGCGGGCGACCTTCGTAAATTGTACACAGAAGAAGCCTATTAAAACCGTATACCGTTTCCCCTGAAACGGAAGTGCGCTTGCCAACCGGTGCATTTGCTGCTCCTATCGCCGCAAATTAACTGTCTGCTGTCCGATTGCGGCCCGAATGGTGCCCCGGCACAGGCCTTACGGGGCAAGTTTACATGATCAATATCGTTATCGCCGCAGGGCTTCTCGTTACCCTGCTGACGGCCATTCCGGTCATTGTGCAGATGCGCCACCATCCGCGTGGCCTGATCGTCTGTTTCTTCGCGGAAATGTGGGAGCGCTTTTCCTATTACGGGATGCGGGCGCTGCTCATCTATTATCTGACGCGCCACTTCCTGTTTCCGGACGACAAGGCCAGTGCGCAGTACGGTTCCTACACCACCCTGGTCTATCTCTTGCCGCTGATCGGCGGTCTGGTGGCGGACCGGCTGATAGGTACGCGCAAGGCCATTGTGTTTGGCGGTGTGTTGTTGGTGCTCGGCCACTTCGGCATGGCCTTTGAGGGCAAGCCGACACAGGAGTTCCTGCACTATCAGGGCCAGACCTACGGCTTTGAGGTGCGTACCACCAATTCCGGCGACGCGCCGCGTCTGGAAGTGGGGAATGCCAGCTATGAGGTCGGCGCCACCCCCGATGGCGGCTATCAGATCAAGGGCCTGCCCGCCGGCGCCCCCTTGCCGGAAATCCTTGAAAAGGGCAGCTTCACCAAGAGCAAGGCCACAGAGACGCCGTGGGCCGAACACGCCTTCTTCCTGTCGATTGCCCTGATCGCCATGGGCGTGGGCTTCCTCAAGCCGAATATCTCGTCTCTGGTCGGGCAGCTCTATCGTGAGAAGGACCCGCGCCGGGATTCGGGCTTCCAGCTCTATTATTTCGGCATCAATATGGGCTCGTTCTGGGCCGCCATCCTGTGCGGCTATCTGGGCGAGCGCGTCGGCTGGTGGGCCGGTTTCGGTCTGGCCGGCGTCGGTATGCTGATTGGCCTTTTGTGCTTTATCTTCGGCAAGAAACTGCTGGAGGGCAAGGGCGAAGCTCCGAACCCCGCCGCGCTGAAACAGAAGGTCGCGGGCGTTATCTCGAAGGAAAATCTGGTCTATCTGCTGGGTTTTGCCGCCGTGCCGCTGATCTATTTCGTCATTCAGCGCAACACTATCGTCGGTTATGCGCTGGGCGTGGCGACGGTGCTGATCCTCGGCTATGTCTTTACCCAGATGTTCACCAAGTTCAGCCGCGTTGAAAACTTCCGTCTGGGGCTGGCCATGGTGCTGACCCTGTCGTCGGTCGTCTTCTGGACCCTGTTTGAGCAAGCCGGTTCCTCGCTCAGCCTGTTTGCTGAGCGCAACACCACGCTGGACCTGATCGCTGAACCCATCCGTCTGGGGGCGCTGCTTCTGGCCACACCGGGGCAGGTGACGGCCATGGGCGGCGTGCCCGAAGGGGCCTTGTGGATCGACATGGGCTTCAATGCCTCGAACACCCAGAGCTTCAATCCCTTCTTCATTCTGGTCTTCGCGCCGATCTTTGCCGGTATCTTCACCTTCCTCGCCAAGCGCGGCAAGGACCCGGACCCGGTCAAGAAGTTCGCCTTCGGTCTGGTCATGGCCGGTATGGGCTTCTTTGTGCTGGTGTGGTCGGCCCCGCTGGCCGGCGCGGACTTCCGCGTGCCGCTGTTCTGCCTGTTCCTGACCTATATGTTCCACACCTGGGGGGAGCTGGCCGTGTCGCCGGTCGGCCTGTCGCAGCAGACCAAGCTGTCGCCGACCGTGCTGGTTTCGACCATGATGGCCATCTGGTTCCTCGGCACGTCTGGCGCGCAGTATCTGGCGGCCTTTGTGGCGACCTTCGCCTCGACCGAGACGGTGGGTGGTCAGGTGCTTGACCCAAGCGCCGCGCTTCAGGCGTCGCTCAAGACCTTCAACACCATCGGCTGGGCGGGTATCATCCTCGGCGGTGTCCTGTTCCTGTTGTCCTTCGTCCTCAAGGGCTGGGCGCACGGGGCGTCGGATACGGTGGACGATACGCCTAAGACCGGTCACTGATCGGTCAGATGACACAAAAAACCC
>NZ_JAIWNX010000015.1 GCF_020217185.1 Asticcacaulis sp. | reverse complement strand
CGGCGGTGACTACCGCCGGGGTTTTTTGTGTTGAATGTGAAGGGCTTAAAGCTCGTTCCGGATGCGCAGGTAGAGCTTCGGTTCGGAGTCGCGCTGCGTCGATTCCTCATAGGACAGCGCGCTACCCGACCGCAGACCTTCATAGCGCGTCACGTCATAGCGCGTGGTGCGGGCACCGAGGTTCTGCAATTCCGTGCGTACCGACAGCTTGGGCGACGGCTTGAACTCCGCATAGAGGCTGACCCACGGCGAGCCTTCGGACTGGCTGATTTCTCTGGCGCGCCAGCTGGTATTGTTCCAGCCGCTGTCCACCGACCAGCCCCACGACATACCCGGTCGGTCCTGATTGAAGCTCAATGACAAGGTGCGCGGCGTCTGCCCGGAGATGCGGCGTTTCAGCCCCGTTATCGGATCGGTGATTTCGGAATCGTACCAGGTGGCATTCAGCCGGATCATACCGTTTTCGAGATAGTCATCTATCGGCACGCTGAGGCGCGTCGAAATCTGCTGATTGGCGCCATCGCCGACATTGCCAATGATGTCCTCTATGTCGCCCTTCTGAGTATAGAGGGGCACGCGCTCGACGGCATCGTCGATGTCGTTGCGTTCAAAGCTGAGCGCCAACTGTCCCTTTTCCCAGAAGCGATAATCGACGCTGAATTCGTTCGACCACTGGCGATAGGGGACAAGGTTGAGCGGATAGAGCAACTGATCGGGGCGTTCATACTGCCACTCGGCAATCGACACAAAGTCCCAGTACCCCATATAGCCGACTTCGCGGGCACGGCTGAGGCGCACCTGAAACACCTTGTCAGGCTTCCATTGCAGGCTGAGGCGCGGCTTGGGGTATTCATAGCTGCGCTCGGCCGCATAGGTGCCGCGATGGCGGAAGGTCATGCTTTCGACGGCCAGCCCGCTGTCTATGCTGAGCGTCTCGTTCGGCCGCCAGTTGCCTGAGACGTAGAGCGACCCGCGCTGTTCTTCGCCGCGCGTGCGTCCGGTTTCCGGACTCGTGTTCTCGTCCAGCCACGAACCGACAGACAGGCTTTCGGCATCGAAGCGGTTGAAGCGACTCTCGGCCCCGGCCTGAAGCATCAGGGCCTTGGAATAGTGCCAGGTGGCCTGCGCCGCCAGCGACCCTTCGCGGGTATCCTTGTCCTCGCTGTAGGTCGAAACCTCGTCCGGCTTCTGATGGTCGGTGCGGCTGTCGCTGACATTGCGCTTGCCCCACAGGTTGAGGTTCAGCTTGAACCTTTTGTTTAGCGCCTTTTCGTAACGCCCGGACACTTCCTGCGTCAGATTGGCGTTCTGGCGCTGCTCGTACTCGGTGACGCCGTTTTCATAGACGGCATCAAAGGCCGAGCGGTTGTAGCGCATGGCCCCATTGACATCGAGGCGGCCGCCACTGGCCGGGCCACCCCAGGCGGCGCGCACCTCAGCCCCTTCGCTCTGCCCCTTGGAATCAAGCGCCTGATGCCGCGTCGTGCCATCGGCATAGGTGGTGTATTTGTCGCCGTGGCCAGTGCCTTCGTCATGGTTCTGATAGAGGCTCAGACCGGCTTCGAGATTGCGGCCGTTCTGGTTCTTCTGCCACGTGAAGCCGACCTGCGGTTTGATCTTGCCGTCCGGATAGATGTTGGCCGAGGAGTGGATGGTAATAACGGGCTTCGACATCGACTTGCGCACGATGTTGATCAGCTCGCTATGGCCCTGCATGTCGTAATTGCCGTTGCCGGCGGCGATGCGTTCGATGCGCTCAATCTGGTTCAGCGGCAGACGTGTCAGGGCGTCATTGGTGTCCGACGGGCGCTGACCGTCGATCAGCACATTGGAAGACCCGCCCGATCCGGTGACGATGAAGTTGGGAATGTATTTCAGCGCGTCGGCGGCCGATTGCACCGGCTTACCGACAAAGTCTGAGGCCGTATAGCTGGCCGCCGTGCTCAGCGTGTCCGCCGCAGTCGCCTGAACCGGCAATAAAGCCAGCGCACACACCGATGTCAGCCACAACAGCCGCATAAGACCCCATCACGCTTGCAGAAAAACCGGCGCGATATTGCGCCTTTTGCGGACAATATGCCGCTTTAAGCGCCAAATGACAAGTTCACCCGTGCGTAAAGTGAGCAATAGGCAAAGTATAACAAGGCTTTACCATACCCGTGACGGATCACGGTTATGCCGCCGTGCCCCCTACCGTCAGGCCACCGATCTTCAGGCTGGGCTGGCCGATGCCGACCGGCAGGCTTTGACCCGCCTTGCCGCAGGTGCCGACGCCGGGATCGAATTTGAAATCATCGCCGATCATTTCGACCTGACGCATAACCGCCGGGCCGTCACCGATCAGCGACGCGCCCTTGACCGGGGCCGTCACCTGACCGTCTTCGATCAGATAGGCCTCGGTGCACTGAAAGACGAACTTGCCATTGGTGATATCGACCTGACCGCCGCCGAAATTGACCGCATAGAGGCCGCGTTGGGTCGACGCGATCATGTCGGACAGCCTGTCCTGACCGCCCTTCATGAAGGTATTGGTCATGCGGGGCAGGGGCGGATGGGCATAGGACTGACGCCGGCCATTGCCGGTCGGGGCCACGCCCATCTGACGCGCCGACAGCCGGTCGTGCATGTAACCGACCAGAATGCCGTCCTCGATCAGCGTGGTGGCGTGGGTCGGGGTGCCTTCGTCGTCCATATTGAGCGAGCCGCGCGCATCGGCAATCGTGCCGTCATCGACCACGGTGACGCCCTTTGCGGCCACCTGCTGGCCCATCTTGCCGGAAAAGGCCGAGGTGCCCTTGCGGTTGAAATCGCCCTCAAGGCCGTGGCCCACCGCCTCATGCAGCAGCACGCCGGGCCAGCCGGGCCCCAGCACAATATCCATCTCCCCTGTCGGGGCCGGTTTGGCCTCCAGGCTGATCAGGGCCTGCCGCAGGGCCTCATCGACCTGCGCCTGCCAGTATGCCGGATCGCTGAGCAAGTCGAGCGCGATGCGCCCGCCGCCGCCCGCCGACGCGCTTTCGCGGTGGCCGTCCTTTTCAACCGACACACCGACCGACAGGCGCACCAGCGGGCGGTAGTCGTGATAGACCTCGCCACCCGCCCGCAGGATGGTGATGTGGCGCTGATCGGCGGCGACCGAGGCCGAGACCTGCACCACACCCGAGTGCCGGCTGCGGGCATAGTCATTAATGGCTTCCAGCAGCGCGATCTTGTCGGCGAACGGCATCGACCCGATGGGATCGTGGTCGCCATAATGATGGCTGTTGGAGCGCGCCGGGGCCGTGGACAGGCTCAGACTGACCGCTTGCCCTTGCTTGGCCAGCACGGCGGCGGCGGCGGCGCGCCGCACGGCCGCGACCGACAATTCGGCCGCATTGGCAAAGCCGACCGTTTCTCCGGCCACGACGCGCAGGCCGAAGCCCTGATCGGCGCCGTAGGTCGAATGTTTCAGCCGCCCGTCGTCAAAGACCAGTGATTCGCTTTCGCGCGTTTCGAAATAGATTTCCCCATCGTCGGCCCCGTTCAGGGCCTCTTCCAGAATCGTCTGACAGGCGGATAGGTCGAGATCACGCAGCGAGTCGGGCAGGGCGACGGCGAGGGGGGAGGCGGACATAAGCACATACCAAATGAAACACTGTGCCCTATGTAGGACGCCGTGCGGCGCTTGAACAGAGACTATGAACCCGAGTTTCGCGCGCGTGGCCCTGAAGGGGTGAGGGGGCGCGACAAAAGCGCGCAGGTGCGGCCTGTGCAAAAGCCATATTCGCCCCTGAGCCGTACCAGAACGCAACTGTCTTTGCAGACAGTGGTGTTGCCTTGCTTTTAGGCCTTTGCATTTTGCAAATATGGCATTAATGGGGAAGAACGGGGTGAGACCATGTGTCCCATTGGGACCCATTGTCGCGCCCGAATACCGAGGATTAAACGGGACTGCGCGGAAACTCCTGCTCACGAGAAGGCAGGCGCGCCGGGCACCCACAGTTAGGGATTGAAGGAATGCGCATCCGAAGGCTGATGGCAGGGACCGCCGCCGTGATGACTGCCCTTGCAGGAGCATTGGGGGCCGGAGCCGTCTGGGCTCAGGAAAAACTGGGGCAACCGACCGACAAGTCGCTCGGTCTTCAGCCGGGCGCTGCCCCGCTGAAACACGACGCTATCTGGTTTCACGACATCATCTTGCTGCCGATCATCACGGTTATCGTGCTGTTCGTGCTGGCGCTGCTGATCTGGATCGTGCTGCGCTACAACAAGCGCGCCAATCCGAAGCCGGCCAGCTTCTCGCACAATACGGCCATCGAGATTCTGTGGACGGTTATCCCGGTCCTGATCCTTGTCTTCATCGCCTTCTTTTCCTTCTCGCTGCTGCGCAAATATAACGACATGCCGACCCCGGATGTCGTGGTGAAGGCTACGGGCTATCAGTGGTACTGGGCTTATGACTATCCGGAACTGGGGGTCGAAGGCGTCGAATCGCGCCTGCTGCCCGAAGCGCGCGAACTGAAGACCGCGCACGCGGCCAAGGTGCCCTTCCTGCTCGGCGTCGATAATGAGCTGATCGTGCCGGTCAACAAGGTCGTTCAGGTGCAGGTCACCGGCTATGACGTCATCCACTCCTTCGCCCTGCCGGCCTTCGGTCTGAAGACCGACGCCATTCCCGGTCGTCTGAACTCGACCTGGTTCAAGGCCGAAAAGCCCGGCATCTACTACGGTCAGTGCTCGGAACTGTGTGGTGTCGATCACGCCTATATGCCGATCGCCATTCGCGTGGTCAGCGAAAAGGAATTCGACGCCTACATCATCAAGGCGGGTGGCAAGACCAAGGCCATGATCGCCGCCGAAGAAGCGGCGGCCGCAGCGGCAGCCCAGCAGGCGGCGGCAAACGCTGCCGCTTCGGCAGACGCATCGGCGACGGCTTCGGCCGCAGCCCCGGCAGAAGCGGACGCAGCGGCCTCGGCCGCGGCTCCCGCCGTTCAATAATTCAGGTAAGAGAGACGCTCGTCATGGCATCGAATGCTTCTGTCGTTCACGATCATCATCACGACGATCACGACCACAAACCCGGCTTCTTCGCGCGCTGGTTCCTGTCCACCAACCATAAGGACATCGGCACGCTCTACCTGATCTTCGCCATCTTCGCCGGTCTTCTGGGCGGCGCGCTGTCGGGCCTGATCCGCTGGGAGCTTTATGAACCCGGCCTTCAGGTCTTCGTACCGGGCTCGCTGCTCGATCAGCTTAATGTCTTCGAAGGCAAGCACGGCTATAACTCGGTCGTCACCGCTCACGCCGTTCTGATGATCTTCTTCATGGTCATGCCGGCCATGATCGGCGGCTTTGGTAACTGGTTTGTGCCGATCATGATCGGTGCGCCGGACATGGCCTTCCCGCGCCTCAACAACATCTCCTTCTGGCTGCTGGTCGCCTCCTTCATCCTGCTGATGGTGTCGATCTTCGTGCCGGGCGGACCGGGCGGCGCGTCGGAGCACGGCTTCGGCGGTGGCTGGACCATGTATCCGCCGATGTCGGCCAATAAGGGCAGCCCCGGTGCGGCCTTTGACCTGATCATTTTCTCGTTCCACCTGTCAGGCGCGTCGTCGATCCTGGGGGCGATCAACTTCATCACCACCATCTTCAACATGCGCGCGCCGGGCATGACCCTGCACCGTATGCCGCTGTTTGCGTGGTCGGTGCTGGTCACCGCCTTCCTGCTGCTGCTGTCGCTGCCGGTCTTCGCTGGTGCCATCACCATGCTCCTGACCGACCGTAACTTCGGCACCGCCTTCTTCGATCCGGCGGGCGGTGGGGATCCGGTCATGTACCAGCACCTGTTCTGGTTCTTCGGCCACCCGGAAGTGTATATCCTCATCCTGCCGGGCTTCGGTATCATCAGCCACGTGGTTTCGACCTTCTCGAAAAAGCCCGTCTTCGGCTATCTCGCCATGGCCTACGCCATGGTTGCCATCGGCTTCGTCGGCTTCATCGTGTGGGCCCACCACATGTACACGGTTGGCATGGGCTTCAACCTGCGCGCCTATTTCGTGATGGCGACCATGGTCATCGCGGTGCCGACGGGTGTGAAGATCTTCTCGTGGATCGCCACCATGTGGGGCGGCTCGCTGGACTTCAAAGTGCCCATGCTGTGGGCCATCGGCTTCATCTTCCTGTTCACCGTCGGTGGCGTTACGGGCGTGGTTCTCTCCAACGCCGGTATCGACTACAGCCTGCACGACACCTACTATGTCGTGGCGCACTTCCACTACGTGCTGTCGCTGGGGGCGGTGTTCGCCATCTTCTGCGGCTTCTACTACTGGTACGAGAAGATGTTCGGCATCAAGTACAACGAGCTTCTGGGTCAGATTCACTTCTGGCTGATGTTCGTCGGCGTCAATGTCGTCTTCTTCCCGCAGCACTTCCTGGGCCTTCAGGGGATGCCGCGCCGTTACGTCGATTATCCGGAAGGCTACACCTACTGGAACCAGATTTCGTCGATCGGTTATGTCATCACCGCTATCGGTGTCCTGGTCTTCCTGGTCATGATCGTCGAGTCGGTCATCCGCCGCCGCAAGGCCGAGGCCAATCCGTGGGGTGAGGGCGCTACCACGCTCGAATGGACCCTGTCGTCTCCGCCGCCCTATCACCAGTTCTCTGAACTGCCGGTGATCAAGGACGAAGACGGCCATCACTAAGCGCTTCGCCCGAACGGGCGGCAGGCTATAGTATGGGGGATGAAGGCCGGAGGTCGTCATCCCCTTTATTTTACGAGTACCCACTGTGAACCCTGAGCCCGTGACCCCAAAGCCGGTGAATATGACAACGCCCAAGTCCGAACCGAGCCACCCCGCCTACGGGGAGAAGGCCCTGCGCGGCCTGCCGGCGGACTATTTTCAACTGCTGAAACCGCGCGTCATGTCGCTGGTGGTGTTCACCGGCCTGACCGGTCTGGTCGTCGCGCCGCAAAAGATGGACCCGTTTCTGGCCTTTATCGCGGTTCTGTGTATTGCCTTGGGGGCCGGGGCCGCCGGCGCGCTGAACATGGCCATCGAAGGCGAAACCGATGCCCTGATGCGCCGCACCCGCGGGCGTCCGGTGGCGTCAGGCCGCGTCACCAAATCCGACGCCATGGCCTTTGGCGGCGTGCTGGCCTTTTTGTCGGTGGCCATGATGTGGCTGGCCATAAATGCGGTGGCTGCCGGTCTTCTGGCCCTGACCATCCTTTACTATGTTGTTTTTTATACGATTGTTCTGAAGCGCCGCACGCCGCAAAATATCGTCATCGGGGGCGCGGCCGGGGCCTTTCCACCGGTGATCGGCTGGGCCGCCGCCACGGGCCACGCGCCTGTGGAGGCCTGGGTGCTGTTCGCCATCATCTTTCTGTGGACCCCGCCGCATAGCTGGGCACTGGCCCTCTACACCGCCGAAGATTACGCCAAGGCCGGTATCCCGATGATGCCGGTGGCCAGGGGTGCCAAATCGACCCGCCTGCAAATCCTGATCTACAGCCTGATCATGGCCCCGGTGGCCTGTCTGCCCATCGCGTTCAGCATGGGCGGCATGATCTACGCCGTCGTGTCGGTTCTGGGCGGGGCCTTTTTCATCTTTCTGGCCGTGCGTCTGTTCCTGTCGCGGGCGGGTGATCATCCCGAAGGGGGTGAAAATTCGCTTTACGACGTCAAGAAGGAAGCGCTGGCCGCGCGCAACCTGTTTGCCTTTTCTATCCTGTACCTGACGGCGCTTTTCGCCGCCCTGTTGATCCATCACGCCTTCATGGGAGCCTGAGCCAATGGTTGACAAGGACGTTCTGACCACCCCCGAAGATGACAAGAAGGCCTATCTGGCCGCCCAGAAGCGCCGCAACATCGCCATCGGGCTGGGCCTCCTGGCCTTTGTGGTACTGGTGTTTCTGGTTTCCATCATCCGTATGACGCAAGGCGTACAGGCGGCGCACGGCGGATGAAAAAACTGACCCGTAATCAGAAGGTTGCCGCGTGGTGTCTGGCCGGTCTGTTGGGTATGTTCGGTCTGGCCTATGCCTCGGTGCCCCTTTATCGCCTGTTTTGTCAGGTGACGGGCTTTGATGGCACGACGCAGCGCGTGGAAACCGAGTCCTCGGTGGTACTCGACCGCAAGATTCGCGTCTATTTCGACACCAATGCCAACAATATTCCTTGGAGTTTCAAGGTCGAACGCCCGGTGCAGAACACGCTGCTCGGCAAGACCAACATGATCTATTTCACGGTGCGCAACGATGCGGATGTGCCGCTCACCGGTCGCGCCAGCTACAATGTGCTGCCCGAAGCGATGGGCGGCTACTTCATGAAATTGCAGTGCTTCTGCTTTACGGATCAGACCTTGCAGCCCGGCGAGGAACGCACCTTCCCCGTCGTCTATTATGTTGATCCGAAGATGCTGGAAGACATTGACGCAAAGAACACCAAGGACGTGACCCTGTCCTATACCTTCTTTCCGTCTCAGGTGGTCAAAAAGTAAAGCGTTTCAGTCTCTTGTAAAGCGTAGTTGAATTTGTTTGCTACGGGGCCACAGCCCCATAAAAACAGGGTGGCCGGATTGTGTTCACAGCCGATTTGCCCTAAGACTCAAGGTCTAATCATATAACGGAACCGTCAGTGTCCGATACAGGGGGACACGGCGCATCGAGGTGAGTTGCCGACTATGTCTAACGACGCCGTCAAACACGATTATCACATTATCAACCCCAGCCCGTGGCCGCTGCTCGGTTCGCTGTTCTCCGTGGTCATGTTCATCGGTCTGGTGATCTGGATGAAGGGCCTGTTCGGCATCGAAAAGACCCCGGTGGTCTTCGGTATCGGTCTGCTGGGCGTGCTTTACGTGATGTGGGGCTGGTGGGCCGATGTCATCAAGGAATCGCGCGCCGGTGACCATACGCCGGTTGTGCAGATCGGCCTGCGTTATGGCATGATCATGTTCATCGCCTCGGAAGTGATGTTCTTCGTGGCGTGGTTCTGGGTCTTCTTCGAAATGGCCCTGTTCCACGAACACCGCGCGGGTGTGGCCTCGGCCATCGAGGAGGTCCGCACGGCGTGGGCCTCGACGGGCAGCACCGATCCGAATGGCTGGATGCCGGCGGGCGTTGAGGCTGTTTCGGCCTGGCAATTGCCGCTGCTCAACACGCTTCTCCTGCTCCTGTCGGGCACGACCGTCACCTGGGCGCACCACGCGCTTCAGGAAGGCGACCGCAATGGCGCCAAGTGGGGCCTGTTCCTGACTGTGGTGCTGGGTGCCATCTTCACCAGCGTGCAGGCCTTTGAATATTATCACATTGTCCACCATCACCTGTTCTTCAACGAAGAAGCCGCCAATGCCGGTCTTTACGGTTCGGCCTTCTTCATGGCCACGGGCTTCCATGGCTTCCACGTGCTGATCGGCACCATCTTCCTGCTGATCTGTCTGATCCGCCTCATGCGCGGTGGCTTCACGCCGCAAAAGCACTTCGGTTTCGAAGCGGCGGCCTGGTACTGGCACTTCGTTGACGTGGTGTGGCTGTTCCTGTTCGCCTTCATCTACGTCATCTTCGGAGCCTAAGCATGGCCGGTCCCGATAGCCGCGAGGTCAATTTCCTCGCGGCGGCGCGGGGCCGCTGCCCCGTCTGCGGTCAGGGCAAGCTCTTTAAGGGCTTCCTCAAGGTCGCGCCGGAATGCAGCCAGTGTCACACAGATTTTCAGGCGGCGGATACCGGAGACGGTCCCGTCGTCTTTGTCATTCTGATCGTCGGCTTTATCGTCTGTTTCGGCTTCATGATCACGGCCCTGAGCCACGACTGGCCCTTATGGCTGCATATGATCATCTGGCTGCCTATGGCGCTTTTCCTCAGTCTGGGGCTGATGCCGCCGCTCAAGGGGCTGATGGTGGCGTCGCAGCTCAAAAACCGAGTCAATGACAAGGATCGCTTTAAATGAAGCGCCTGCCTGTCGGTTTGACCCTGGCCGTGGGCGTGGCCCTGCTGATCCTGTTGGGGCTCGGCACT
>NZ_JAIWNX010000014.1 GCF_020217185.1 Asticcacaulis sp. | reverse complement strand
TGGCAGATGCAGCGCCTGCACTGGAAAGAGCAGTTGCTGGCCGATCTGGCGCGCACGCGGGCCATTGCGCCGGTGGCGCTCGACAGCCTCCTGTCTCAGCCCGGGGATCACGTCTGGCGGCAGGTGACGCTCGAATGCCGCAGCGACCGGCGCGATTTTGTCTATATGCACGGCGTGTCGGACGGCGTGGCCGGGTTCCACGTCCTGACCCCTTGCACAATGGAGCAGGGGGTGATCCTCGCCGATCTGGGCTTTACGGCGCAAAAGCCGTTGGCCGGTGCGGTCGCTACGACCACCCTGACCGGGCGGCTGCGGCGCTTTGAGACGCCCAATGCTTTTGTGCCGCCGAACGATCCCAAGGCCGACGACTGGTACACGCGCTCGGTGCCCGACCTGTCGAAGCGCTGGAACGTCACGTTACGATCGGACTATTTTGTAGCCGCGACCCAGCCCGTGGCACCCGGCCTGACGCCGGTCGATGCGGCGGCCAACCTGTCCAATCGCCATCTGGAATACGCCCTCACCTGGTATGGGCTGGCGGCGGCGCTGATCGGTGTCTATATAGCGCTCCTGTATTCGCGCCCAAGAGCCATTTCTCAAAGGAAATAGCTCCTGGGTTTTATCTGATCGCGCATTGGGTTCCAAAAACCGCAGGGCACTTTTTGGAATGCGCTTGCGCCGAACAAAGGCATAGCATGAGTTTCACCCCTCTTGGCGTGGGTAACGCCTCAGTCGCCACCCTGAGCAACGGCCTGCGGGTGGTTCACGACCCCATCCCCGGCCTGCACACCTTCGCACTGACGGCCATCATCCACGGCGGGGCGCGCTACGAAGCGCCGCATCAGTCGGGCTGGGCCCACCTCAGCGAGCATATGGTGTTCAAGGGGGCAGGCGGGCGCAGCGCGCGCGAACTGGCCGAGGTGATCGAACATCGCGGGGGCACCATCAATGCCTCAACCGGCTATGAGCACACCCGTTTTGAGGTGCGCGGCATGGCCGAACTGCTGCCGCTGGCGGTCGAGGTCGTCGGCGACCTGATGTTCCGCCCGGCGCTGGAGGCCGATGAGCTGGAGCGCGAAAAGAAGGTCATCGAGCAGGAAATTTCCGAGGCCTTCGACACGCCCGACGACCACGTCTTCGACCTGTTGCAAGAGGCCTGCTTCGGCGACCACAGTCTGGCGCGCCCCATTTTGGGGACACCGCAAAGTCTGGCTCCGGCGCGGCCGGAGACGCTGCGTGCCTATATCGAAGGCCTGTATAATCCAGCGGATATCGTGCTGTGTGTGTCGGGCGGCGTCGAAGCCGTAGGCGTACTGGACGCGGTCGAGGCCCATATGAACGTGCCGGCCCGTCCCGCGCGCGAGGCCGACACAGCGGCGCGCTTTGTGCCGCGCCATATCCGCCATGTGCGCAAGGTCGAACAGACGCACCTGACGCTGGCTTTTGAAGGCGTCAACCGCTTTGACGACGACCTGTTTGCGCTCAAGCTGTTCGGCGAAATTCTGGGCGGTGGCATGGCCTCGCGCCTGTTTCAGGAAGCGCGCGAGGACCGCGGTCTGGCCTATTCCATCGACGCCTGGACGACGCAGTTCCGCGATACGGGGATGCTGGGCATCTATGCCGGCTGCGCGCCGAAGGATGCGGCGGACCTCAGCGAACTGATCGTCAGTGTCATGCGCGGCCTGATCAACAAACCGCTGGAGTCCGAGCTGGAGCGCGCCAAAGCGCAATACACCACCTCGCTCTATCTGAACGACGAAAACGCCGCGCAACGCGCCAATACATTGGGCGGGCAGGTCCTGACCTATGACCGCGCCTTTACGCTCAAGGAGCAGGTGGCGCGGCTTGAGGCGGTGACGCTCAACGATCTGCGCCGCGTCGGCGAACGCACGCTGCAAGCCGGTGTGGCGACCGCTATTCTGGGGCCAGCGTTGAAAAGTGATCCGCAGACACGCTTGGAGGCTGTTCTGGCTTAACCCCCAGCGGAATGATTTCTAGAGCGAAATGACTTTAGGTGGAAGCGCCATTTCGCTCTAAATTTTTGTTTTGTCGCGATGTTTTTGCGGAAAACCGCTTACACTTTTCCGCACATCGCTCTAATCATTCCGCTCAAGCCGCCATTGAGGCGGCGGCCAAGGTGGCAAAGCCACCGCCCGGCGAGGGGCTAAACAAAAAAATCTGGATCATTATGACTAATGATCCAAAAACGCCTTGCGGGCGGCGACGCCCGTATCGGCGAAGTCGGTAAACAGGCCGTCTATGCCGAGGGCAAACAGTTGTTTGAACTCGGCCTGCGCATCGCCCTTATAGACGGCAGGCAGGCGGTCATTGCGCAGGGTCCAGGTGTGGACCTTCAGCCCCGCCTTGTGCGCGGCGTCGATCAGGGCGCGATTTTCGACGATGCGGCAGTCGGCCTCGCTGGTCTTTTCCGTCACCGGCCCCGTGGCCACGGCCTTGAGCAGGTAACGCTTCCACGGCGCAATAACATCGGCATAGGTACGCACCTCGGCCAGACCTTCGGGGGTCAGCATGTCGGTATAGACGCCTTTGCGTCCGGCGGCGGCCCAGTCGAAGGGCACCGACGGCCCAACGTCACCCGTGGCGAAATTGACGTCCCCGCCATCGACCAGTTGCACACGCGGCAGAGGCGACAGGGCCTTCAGGCGCTTCAGACTGTCGGCCTCGAAGGATTGCAGGAAGACGGCCGAGTCGGCCTTGTTCATATCGCCTCTGGTCAAGGCCTCAATCAGGCGTTCTTCCAACGCCAGACCGGCGGCGCGATGCAGTGTCGGATGCTTGGTTTCGATATACAAACCCACGCTCTTGCCCGTCGTCTTGAAGTGATTTCGCACCAGACCGATCACCTCTTCCAGCGTCGGCACCTCGAAGCGGCCATTATAGCTCTGGTCGCGGTTGGCAAAGGCCTGACGCGCGCGCAGGGTCTTGATTTCGGCCAGAGTAAAGTCGCTGGCGAAGAAGTCGGTGATGCTCACCCCGTCCACGGTAAGGGTCCGCTTGCGGGCCGCAAATTCCGGGCGTTGCGCCACGTCGGTCGTACCGGACAGCATGGGTTCGTGACGGCAGATCAGCACACCGTCCTTGGTCGCCACCACGTCGGGCTCGATATAGTCGGCGCCCATATGGATGGCGAGATTATAGGCTTCGAGCGTGTGTTCGGGGCGATAGCCGCTGGCGCCGCGGTGGGCGATGATCAGGGGCATCTTGTGCTCCGTCGGCTTGGTGGCGGCCAGAGACGGCCTGAGCCCGATGGCACCGCCCAGAATGGCCCCGGTGCCGGCGATGGCTCCGAAGGTGAAACGGCGGCGGGCGGTATCGACGGGCAGGGGCATGGCACACTCATCCGGAAGGGGTGATAATGTCCATAGAGCGTGTCGATGACAGGGCTGTGAAAGTCTGGCCTGTGAACCTATTGAGCGTCGTCAGGCCCGCCCGGCATTGAGGCTGAGGTGCTCCGGCAAAATACCCAGACTTTTAAGTGCCCTGTTCCATAAACCTGCGGCATCGTGTGAAAACAGAATATCCGCGTTGGATGGCGCGATCAGCCACGCATTGTCGCGAATTTCGGCTTCTAACTGCCCCGGTCCCCAACCGGCATAGCCCAGCGCAATCAGGGCCCGCGACGGACCGGCCCCGCGCGCCAGATCGACCAGAATATCGCGCGACACGGTCAAACCGATGCCGTCGCGCAGTTCCAGCGCTTCCGGGTCGATATCGAGCGGCAGGGTCACCTCATCAATAAAGTAGTCGAGGCTGTGTAGGACAAAGCCACGCTCATTCTGCACCGGGCCGCCATTATAGATGGGGGTGGCGACGTGGCGGTTATCGGTGATGTCGATGCCCAGTTCCTCCATCATGCGTGGGAAGGTCAGGCCACCTATGGGCTGCGTCAGCACAATCCCCATCGCCGATTCCGCGTCGTGCTGACACATATAGATGACGCTGTGGTCGAAATTAGGATCGTCCAGGCTCGGCATAGCCACCAGCAATCGCCCTTGGAGGGAGGTGGTCTCAACGGAAGCTGTTGGGTCTGAGGAGACAGGGCCGGTTTTGCGCATGGCGCAAAGATGGGCATGGAAGCCGTCTCTGGCAAGAAAAAAGCGTATAAAGACGGCGTGTGCGCTCTGGCCTGTAGGCTGACACAGGCCTATAAGCAGCGGGCCATTCAACGGAGATTTACCCATGACGATTCAACCCGGTGACAAGCTGCCCGAAGTGAAATTCTCTTCCCCGGCCGAAGATGGCCTGAAGCCGCTGACCACCTCCGAAGTGTTTGCCGGTAAACGCGCCGTGCTGTTTGCCGTGCCGGGCGCCTTCACCCCGACCTGCTCGGCGCGCCACCTGCCGGGCTTCCGCGATCAGGCGAAAGCCTTCAAATTCAAGAATATCGACGTGGTGGCCTGTACCAGTGTCAATGACGGATTCGTGATGAAGGCCTGGGCCAAGGATCAGGGCATTGCTGACGAAGTGCTGATGCTGGGCGACGGCAATGGCGAATTTGCCGAAAAGGTTGGTCTGGTCCTCGACGCCGAAGGCTTCGGCATGGGCAAGCGCTCGCAACGCTACGCCATGATCGTCAATGACGGCGTGGTCGAAAAGCTGTTCGTCGAAGCGCCGGGCGAGTTCAAGGTCTCGTCGGCGGACTATGTGCTGGAACAGCTCTAAAACCCATTGGTTTTAAGGTCTTGGGGCCGCAGGCCCCAAACCCCCTAGCTGGGAATAAACTGAAAGGCCGGAGTGTACGAACTCCGGCCTTTCCTTTTGCGCTAAGTGATGGGGTGCGGGGTCTGCGACCCCGCGTCTTAAAAACGATCATCTTCCAATGCGAACAGGGCCTCCGATCCGGCCTTCATCTTTTGCAGATGCGCTTCGGCTTCGGGCAGGATGCGTTCCAGGAAAACGCGACCGACCTTCAGCTTGTCACTATAGAAGGGATCGGTCGAACCCGCGTCTATAGCGGCTTGCGCGGCGGCCGCCTGTTGCGCCCAGCTATAGGCCAACGCGGTCAGACCAAACAGGCACAGATAGTCGAGCGAACCCGCGGCGGCGGCGTCCGGATTGCCCATGCCGTTTTGCATCAGCCACAGGGTGCCGTCCATCAGACGCGCCTTGGTGTCCTTCAGGCCCTTGACGAAGGTCGCGGCGCTGCCCGCTTCGTGGTCGGCGACATAGGCGTCGATTTCGGCGAAATAGGCCATCACGGCGCGCCCGCCCTTGGACGGCAGTTTGCGACCGACGAGGTCGAGCGCCTGCACGCCATTGGTGCCTTCGTAGATGAGCGTGATGCGGATATCGCGCATATATTGCGAGGCCGGGAAGTGTTCGGTGAAGCCCGAACCGCCGTGCACCTGCATCGAGTCCTGCGTGACCTTTAGGCCCTTTTCGGTGAGATAGGCCTTCACAACCGGTGTCAACAGGCTGAGGAAATCATTGGCCTTTTCCCGCGTCGCCTCGTCTTCGGCATGTTTGGCCAGATCGGCCTGAAGCGCGACCCAGGTGAGGAAACCGCGGCCGCCTTCGAGCAGGGCGCGGCTTTCGAGCAGCATACGGCGCACATCGGGGTGGACGAGGATAGAGTCGGCGGGCTTGTCAGGCGATTTGGGGCCGGTGAGGGCGCGCCCTTGCAAGCGGTCCTTGGCGAATTCGACGGCGGCGACGTGGCTGGCGTGACCGATGGCGAGGCCCTGAAGGCCGACGCCGAGGCGGGCATTGTTCATCATGTAGAACATGATTTTCAGCCCTTCGTGGGCATTGCCGAGCAGCCAGCCCTTAGCGTCTTCATAGATCATGACGCAGGTGGAATTGCCGTGAATGCCCATCTTGTGCTCAAGACCGGCGCAGTGGAGGCTGTTGCGTTCACCCGGATTGCCGTTCGCATCCGGGATGAATTTGGGCACGAGGAACAGCGAAATACCCTTGACGCCTGCCGGGGCACCTTCGATGCGCGCCAGAACGAGGTGGCAAATATTGCCCGTAAAGTCGTGCTCACCCGCCGAAATCCAGATCTTCTGACCGGAAATCTTGTAGGTGCCGTCGCTGTCCGGCACCGCCTTGCTGCGCAGCAGGCCGAGATCCGTGCCGCAATGCGGTTCGGTCAGGTTCATCGTCCCCGACCATTCGCCGGCAATCAGCTTGGGCAGGTAGAGCGCCTTCAACTCGTCCGTGCCGCCGACGCTCAATGCCGCTACCGCGCCGTCGGTCAGGCCGGGATACATGGCAAACGCAGAGGACGCGCCGGTAAGCATTTCCGAATAGGCCGTAGCCACGACGTGCGGCAGGCCCTGACCGCCGTATTCGGGATCACCGCCCAGAGCGGGCCACCCGGCCTCAACCATCTGGAGATAGGCTTCCTTATAGCCCTTGGGCGCGGTGACGCTGTGGTCGGCGTGCAGGACGCAGCCCTCCTTGTCGCCCGGCGCGTTCAGCGGCGCGACCACTTCTTCGGTGAACTTCGCGCCTTCTTCCAGAATGGCCTGAACGACATCGGGTGAAGCGTCCTGAAACCCTTTCAGGTTCGAATACTGGGCGATGTTCAGCACGTCGTTGAGCAGGAACTGATAGTCGCGCACTGGGGCCTTATACGGCATGGAAGTGCTCCTTGGCGTTATGGTGAGCTTTATTTCGGTGTCTTAAATATCGGCGTCAGTGCCTTGATTATCAGGCGCTTTTGCGGTCGTCTTCAGCGTGGGCGGCCTGCGCCGCTTCGTGCTTGGCGATCTCGCCTTCCATCCACGCGCAGCCTTCGACCATGTCCTTGATGGCCTGATCAATGTCTTCGCGCTGGCGCTTCAGGTTTTCGATCTGGTCGTGATACTTGGCCACGGTGGCGCGCATCTGCTTCACGCCGCGGTCTTCGCGGTTATACAGATCTAGCACTTCGTGGATTTCGATCAGTGAAAAGCCCATGCGCTTGCCGCGCAGGATGATCTTCAGACGCGCCCGGTCTCGCGCCGAATAGATGCGCGTCTGACCCTTGCGTTCCGGGCTGATGAGGCCCTTGTCCTCATAGAAGCGCAAGGCGCGGGCGGTGACGCCGAACTCCTTGGAAAGCTGGCGAATAGTGTAGGTACGCATGTCCATGGTGACCCCCTGTATAAGGTCGTTATAATTGACGTTTACGTAAACGTACATCCAACTTGCCCCAAACGTCAAGAGGGCGCTTTTCACATCTTCGTGCCATACGAAAAGGCCCCGGTTCGCGGTGGAGCCGGGGCCTTTGTGCTGACGATAATGAGAGCTTTAGTTCAGCTTGAACACACGGGCCTTTACACCTGCGCCATTGACGTCCCCGGCGGGGTCGGTCCACGCCATAAAGAACCCCTCTGTTTTGAGAGCCGTAGCAACCGGTTGGGCCTGACTGCCGGCTGTGGTGACATTCAAGAGCAGTTGCGAACCAAACTTGGTACCGTTCGATGTGAACGCCTGACCGGTGAGGGCGTAGGGATCAGTGTCGCCCAACAGGTTGGAATTGTCTCCCCAGAAAGTGAAGAAATGGCCGTTCGCCAGAGCTATAACCTTGGGCTGCACCTGTCGGTTGGTTGTGGTTGTGGCCAGAGCAAAAGGTGCCCCGGAAAGCGTGGCATCACCGTTGAAGATTTGCCCCCAGACGTCATCGTCCGTGCTGGTGCGCGATCCTTCGGACCATACGATGACAAACTGATTGTTCGGCAGGGGCGCGATCGACCCGACCGACTGGGCGAGAGTCGTGTCGCGGACAAGGAATTCCGTGCCGAGCTTTGCACCGTTCGCGTCGTACCTCTGGCCCTTGAGCTTGGCGACCTGGGTCGTGCTGTTTGAGCCGTTATAATCTGTCCAGATAATGACGAAGCCGCCGCCGCTCAGGGCTGCTACCGAGCTGTAGGACTGCTGCCCGACAGTCTGGGTGTTGACAATGCTGGCCGGGATCAGTTCGTCACCGTCGGCTTTAAAAAGCTGCATCCGCACGGCCATGTTATTGCCGTCGTTGTACGGAGAGGTTCCCCATTCCGTCCAGGTAACGACAATGCGCCCGTCGCTCAGAGATTTCATGTCCAGCGAAAACGCATAACCCGCACTTCCGGTTAAGCCTTCTCCGGGCAAAGTGGTGGTCAGGGGCGGAATAGCGGCATCACCATCCGGTGTCCCGTCAGCCTTGAAGGCGCGCACCATGATCGGCCCCTGAGTAATCCGTGTGTCGGTGGTGTTGCCATTATGGCCGTTTGATATGTAGGCGACTGCGAAGCCCCCATCGCTCGTTGCCAGAACCGCCGGCAGGACGTGTCGGTGTGAACTGGCACTGCTGGGGGTGCCGCTGGACACGATGATTTCGCTGCCCACCTTTGCGCCTGCGGGAGTGAAGATCTGAGCGCGCACCTCTGACAGGGCGGTGGCCCCAATCACACCCAGACTGGTGTTCCAGACCACAACGACGTTGCCATTGTTGAGTGTGGTCGCGGCTGGATAGGTCTGGTCGTTATCGACTGTTGTGTTGACGCTGAATTCACTGCCGCCGACATAGGCCGTCGGCGCCGCCGAAGAGGACGACGAAGATCCGGTCACGCCCCCGGAAGAGCCACCACTACCGCCTCCTCCGCCACCACCGCCACAGGCGGCAAGAGCAGCGATGAGAAACGGCGTCAGAACGGCGCCCAGACGAAATCCAGGACGACGTGCGGCGAACGGTTGAACAGGTGGCATGATAACTTCCCCCAATGGACTGATACGCATCTTAAACGTGAAATATGTCAACTTTGCAATAGTAAGTTTGAGCGGGGTATCCCGTATTCCACGGGTTTCATTTGACGCCCGCCATCCCGCGCTTTAAAGCCACAGCTCTGTTTTTATTTGCCCCGAAAGGTGTTTTCCGACGTGTCTTCCGAACTGACCCTCCTCGCGCAACAGGGCCGTGCCTGGCCCTTCGAGCAAGCCCGCGCCCTGATTGCGCGCGTGCTGAAAGTGCGTCTGAAGGATCAGGCGGACTCGATACGGGCCCAGGAACTGATCACGGCGGGCAAGGCCGATGAGGCGCTGAAGACCTTTGAGGCGTTGAACCGTCCGGTGATCTTTGAAACGGGCTACGGGCCTTCGGGCCTGCCGCACATCGGCACCTTCGGCGAAGTGGCGCGCACCACCATGGTGCGTCAGGCCTTTACGGCCCTGACCGGTGGTCACTGGGCGTCGCGCCTGATCTCGTTTTCGGACGATATGGACGGCCTGCGCAAGGTGCCGGACGGCATCCCCAACCCGGATATCCTGCGCGAAGACCTGTATAAGCCGCTGACCGTGGTGCGTGACCCGTTCGGGACGCACGACTCGTTCGGCGCGCACAATAATGCGCGTCTGCGGGCCTTTCTCGACTCGTTTGGCTTCGATTATGAGTTCAAGTCGGCCACGGATGCCTACAAGTCGGGTGAGTTTGACGCCACGCTTCTGAGGGCGTTGGAGCGTTTCGACGACATCCAGAAGATCATGCTGCCGACCCTGGGGCCGGATCGTCGCGCCACCTATTCGCCGTTTCTGCCGATTTCGCCGGTCACCGGCCACGTGCTTCAGGTGCCGACGCTGGAGCGCAATGTCTCAAAGGGCACGATCGTCTTTGAGGAAAACGGCGAAAGGTTCGAGGTGCCGGTCACCGGCGGTCACGTCAAGATGCAGTGGAAGCCGGACTGGGCCATGCGCTGGGCGGCTTTGGGCGTCGATTACGAAATGGCCGGCAAGGACCTGATCGACTCGGTCAAGGTGTCGTCGCAGGTGTGCAAGGTGCTGGGCGGTACGCCGCCGGAAGGCTTCAACTACGAACTCTTCCTCGATGAGCAGGGCCAGAAGATATCGAAGTCGAAGGGCAACGGCCTGACCATGGAAGACTGGCTGCGCTATGGCGCGCCGGAATCGCTGGCCTATTACATGTTCCAGTCGCCGAAATCGGCCAAGAAGCTCTATTTCGACGTCATTCCGCGCGCCACTGACGAATTTTTCCAGCAACTCGACGCCTTCCCGAAGCAGG
>NZ_JAIWNX010000013.1 GCF_020217185.1 Asticcacaulis sp. | reverse complement strand
AAGAGGCCAAGCAGATCGAAAATCCGGTCTGGTTCGTCCTGCGCGGCGAAACGGGCACGAAGTCGCCGCCGGTGACCTTTGGCCTGATGCTCAACCTCGTTTCGGCGGCCAATGCCTCGGACAAAGAGACGCTGTGGGGCTTCCTGCGCGCCTATATTCCGGGGGCGACGCCCGAAACAGAGCCGGTGCTCGACCGTCTGGCCGGTTATGCGCTCAACTATTTCGAGGACTTCGTTAAACCGTCCAAGACCTTCCGTCTGCCCGACGCCAAGGAAAAGGCGGCGCTGATCGACCTGCGTGACCGTCTGGCAGTGCTCGATCCCGAAACGCGCGATGCCGAGGCCATCCAGAACATCGTCTTCGAAGTCGGAAAAGCGCATGAATTCGAGCCCTTACGCGCGTGGTTTCAGGCACTCTATGAGGTGCTGCTGGGGCAATCCCAGGGGCCGCGCTTCGGCTCCTTCGTGGCCATTTTCGGCATCGAACGGACGCTGGACCTGCTTGATCAGGGCATTAAGGGCGAACTGGTATAAAAGGCAGCCTCTTTGGCAACGAAGAGGCTTTCCTTTTGTCTTATGCGTGTCAATCTCCCTGCTGTAACCAAAGGGAGGTGTTCATGCGTGCGTGGCTTATCGGTGCGGCGTTGGCGGTTTTTCCCTCTCTGGCGGGGGCGCACAGCCTGCCCGGTCCCTCAGCTATTGATGCCGAAGTGCACCGGGTCCTGAAAGACACCGGGGCCAAAGGGCTGGCCATCGCGGTCATCGACGACGGCAAGGTCGGCTATGTGCAGGCCTATGGCGTGCGCAACGCCAAGGGTGAGCCCCTGACGACGCAAACCGTTATGTACGGCGCCTCGCTGACCAAGGCGGTGTTCGCCTATTCGGTCATGCAGCAGGTCGATCAGGGGCGTTTGACGCTGGATACGCCTCTGGCGGATATGCTGCCTCAGCCTTTGCCGAGCTATGCGTCGCCCGACATCATCAATCGCTATAGCGACTGGTCGGCGCTGGATGAGCGCTGGCGCAAGCTGACGCCGCGTATTGTGCTGACCCATTCGAGCGGCTTTGCCAACTTCCATTTTCTGGAACCGGATGAAAAGCTGACATTCCATTTCGATCCGGGGGCGCGTTACGCCTATTCGGGGGATGGTCTGCTGACGCTGCAATTTGCCATGGAAACGGGACTGGGCCTCAGTCTGCGCGACGAAACCGACCGTATCTTCAAAGGCTTGGGGATGGTGCGTACCAGCCTGATCTGGCGGCCGGACTTTGCGGGCAATCTGGCCGATGGCTGGAACGACAAGGGGGAGGGTGAGGCGCACGATGAGCGGTCAAAGGTGCGGGTGTCCGGATCTATGGATACGACGATTGCCGATTTTGCGCGTTTTGCGGCGGCCTTTGTACGCGGTGAGGGGCTGAGCGCGGCGTGGCGGGCGGACATCACCAAACGGCAGTTGAAGATCACGACGCGGACGCAGTTTCCACCCTTTCAGCCCGAATTACCGGTGGATCAGCAGCGGGCCGACCTCTATGCGGGTCTGGGCGTGGTGGTGTTTGACGGACCGCAGGGGCCCGGCTTTTACAAGGGCGGGCATAATGACATCACGGCCAATACATGGGTTTGCATTGAAAAATCAAAGCGCTGTGTGGTTATCCTGTCGAACGATGTACGCGCGGAAGCCGGCTTTGCCGCGCTGGTAAGGTTCGTTTTGGGAGAGACAGGCGTGCCCTATGAGTGGGAGTATGGGGATCACGCGGGGAGGTCGTGACGGGGAGGGTTTTGGGGTTTGGAGCCTATGGCCCCAAGCCTTTTCCTTCCCATAAAAATCGCCCGCAGGGGGCGGCTTTTTATGGGAATAAGAAGATGTGGGGTCACGGACCCCACACCCCGAAACATCCCATCACTGACTGGCCCACACAATCCGCGCCATCCACGTCACCTGCGATCGCTCCAGCACCCGATTGGAAAAGTCCGGATTGAGCGACCGCAGCTCAACCTGCTTCTCGGTCAGCCGCACCAGTTCCTTGGCCATGACCTCGCCTTCGCTGGTCTTCACCACCACCCGGTCGCCGCGCCGCAGGTTCTGACGCAGCGGATCGACAATGATACGGTCGCCGTCGCGGTAGAGCGGCAGCATGGAATCGCCTGAAATCTCAAGCGCATAGAGCCCTTCACCCGCCGGCAGGCCGATCTCGTCCCAGCCCTGTCCGACCGGAAACCCCGCATCGTCAAACAGGCCGTCATTGCCCGCCTGCGCAAACCCGATCAAAGGCACACCCTTCGGCACCGGGCGCGGCTCGGTCAGGGCGGCAAAATCGGAAAAGCTCTGGCCCGTCGCCTCCAGCAGCTTGGCCAGACTCTCGGTCGAAGGCCAGCGCGGCCGCGGCGGGTCTTCGCTCGATTGCCGCTTCGACTTGTTGAACGCCGTGGGATCGAGACCCGCCAGTCGCGCCAGTCCCGACGGCGACGTGCCGAGATTCAGCGCCAGACGGTCTATGGCGTTCCAGATTTGCGCGTGCGACAGGGACATGCCGGTTTTCCCGTGAGATGGGAGGAAAATAAATCCGCTTACAGGAAAATCAACTTAATTTATGAATATAGTCCTATTTCCTGCGCCGTGTGGCCAGCGCGCCCCACAGTATCACCCCCAGCACGCTCAGAGTAGAGACCGTCAGCGCCATTACCAGTGTCATCGGCCTGATCCGCCCGTCACTCAGGGCCAGCACGGGCAGCATCACCGAAAGCCATTGACAGCCCCCCGCGATCACTGGCCACGGATGTGGGGATTTCCAGCTCAGGGTAATCAGCACACCCAGAAAAAAGCCGTTCGCGATCAAAGCACTGATGATATAGCCATAGGCACTGCCCCACAGCGCCAGCAGCGGCAGACAGCTCAGGAGCCCGGCGATCCACACACGCTGACGCCCGTCATCGCGGAAAACGCCGTCGATTCGCTGACGGATTGCGCGCCGTAGCCCCTGCGGGCGTCTTGTTTCTACCGGCAACGGGCTCCCCCCCGAAACACCAGAACAGGTCGGGAAGAGTAGAAACATCTATAGATTGTGGCAAGCCCGATTTAGCAAATCAAAAAGTGTGCCTGAAGTGTGGCGATGGGCTGTTCGCGCAGTTCCTGCCACGCCCAGGCCTCAACATTGGCGATGGTGCGGCCGACGCGGTTGATGCGCGCGCGGGCATAGGTGTCAATGGGCTTGCCGGAGCGCAGATACTGCACACTGACATTGACCGGTTTGGGGATCTGATCGAACGTTTCAAACACCGACAACTGCGCCGTGGCGGTCAGTTCCAGAAACGCCCCTATCGTGCCGCCGTGCAGGGCCGGCAGCAGCGGGTTACCGATCAGGTGCGGCGCGAACGGCAGGATGGTCGTCAGTTCATTGCCCGCCATCTCCATGCGCAGATTGAGAAACTGCGCGAAAGGGATGCGGCTGAATAACTCTTCCGGGCCGCTGATCATCAGGTCGGCAATCATGCGTGGGCCTCGCGGTTTTTGAGGCAGGGGTGCGAGATGATAAAGGCCGCCTGCGCCGCGGCGACCGGGTCGCTCAGGGTGTCGTCATAGGCGAAGCCGCGCACGAAGCCGACGCTGCGCGTCAGCTTGTAGCATTTGGCGAGGATAAACAGATCGCGGTTGGGCTGGGCCGGGCGCATATAGTCGATGCGCAAATCCATGGTGGCTATGGGTTTGTATTCATTCAGTTCATCCCAAACCGCCATGCCGCAGGCGTGGTCAAGCAGTGCCGTTACGGCACCGCCCGCGATGACCCCCGTTTCCGGATCACCGACCAGGGGCTGAGCGTAGGGCAGGCGCAGCCGGATGCCGTCTTCGCTGCGTCCGGCATAGCGGGCGCCCAGCGCCTTCATATAGGGGATATTGTCCACCAGAAGGTCGAAACCTTCACGAAAAGGCGCAATTGGCATTGCTTCGCCTCTCTATGTTCTATTATTCAATGGGTTGCTGGAAAGTTCTGATGCGACTTGCCACCTATAAATACGCCACAAAATAGTCTTATTATCTGAGGCACAGGCCTTTTTGGTTACATTGTGACGCATTTTGACCTTCACGTCAAAACGATTGCGCGCCTCACAGGCGATAGTTTGCACTTGCAAATTCGTTGAAACGGTTTCTTTACAGGAGAAACCTTTGTTTCCGTTGCCCAGAGAGTACCCATGACCCCGTCCGATCTTGAAACCGTGCCCGCCGACCGTTCGGCTCTGGTGCTGTTTTCCGGCGGGCAGGATTCGACCGCCTGCCTCGCCTGGGCCCTGACCCATTTCGAGCGCGTGGAAACCATCGGCTTCGACTATGGCCAGCGCCACGCCATTGAAATGACGACGCGCGCCCGCGTTCTGCAACGCTTTCCCGAGGTGTTTGAACCGGCGCGCACGCGACTGGGCGACGATCATGTCGTTGATCTCAAAGGCTTCGGGCGCGTGGCGGAATCGTCGCTGACGCGCGAACAGGAAATCCGCATGGGTGAACGCGGCCTGCCCAACTCCTTCGTGCCGGGACGCAATCTGGTCTTTTTCGTCTATGCGGCCGCCGTGGCGGACCGTCGCGGCATTGATCATCTGGTCGGGGGCATGTGTGAAACCGACTTCTCCGGCTATCCCGACTGCCGCAAGGATACGCTGGAAGCGATGCAAACCGTGCTCAATCTTGGCATCGAGCGGCCCTATATTATCGACACGCCGCTGATGTTCCTGACCAAGGCCGAAACCTGGGCGCTGACGCATCAACTGGGTGGCGAGGCGCTGGTCGATCTGGTGCTCGAAGACACCCACACCTGCTATATGGGTGAGCGCGGTGAGCGCCATGAATGGGGATATGGCTGCGGCACCTGCCCAGCGTGCGAACTGAGGGCACGCGGTTTCGAGCAGTGGCGTAACGGCTGATGGTCTATAGTTTCAAAGAGATATTCCTGACTCTTCAGGGCGAAGGCGGGCAGGCGGGCCGCGTGGCGGTGTTTGCGCGCTTTGCCGGCTGCAACCTCTGGAGCGGGCGCGAACAGGACCGCGCGACGGCCGCCTGCACCTTCTGCGACACGGATTTTGTCGGCACGGACGGCGAGGGGGGCGGCAAGTTCGACACCCCCGAAGCCGTGGCGGCAGCGCTGGATGCGCATTGGGGTCAGATTGACCCGGCGCACAAATCGGTCGTTTTCACCGGCGGCGAACCGCTGCTGCAACTGGATGCGCCGCTGATTGCTGCGGTCAAGGCGGCGGGCTATTTTATCGCGGTGGAATCGAACGGCACGCTGCGCGCCCCCAAAGGGATCGACTGGCTGTGCATCTCGCCCAAGGGCGAAAACCGCCTGCATCAGACGTCGGGGCAGGAACTGAAACTGGTCTGGCCGCAGGAGCGCGTCGATCCGGCGGAATTTGCCGCCATGGACTTTGAGCGCTTCTATTTGCAACCGAAAGACCCGCTGGATCAGGACCCGGTGACGCGCGCTGCCCATACACAGGCCGTGATCGACTATTGTCTGGCCCACCCGCAATGGCGCATGAGCGTGCAGACGCACAAGGTCGTGGGGATCAGGTAGATTTACCCCGGCGCGCCCGGCGGCGGCGCGGCCGCTTTTTGACCATCGACAGCAGCAGGCCTTCGCGCAGGCCGCGATCGGCGACGCGCAGGCGGTCGCACGGCCACAGGCTTTGCACGGCCTCCAGAATGGCGGCGCCGGCCAGTACCAGATCGGCGCGATCTTTGCCGATACAGGGTTCCTGTTCGCGCCCCCTTTGCCCCAATCCCAGCAGACGGTCGATAACCGCGCGGCACTGATCATGCGTCATCCACAGGCCATCGACCTTGGAGCGGTCATAACGCTCAAGCTTCAGGTGCATCCCGGCCAGAGAGGTAATGGCCCCCGACGTGCCGACAATATAGGCCTGCTGCGCATCGAAATGGGGGCGCAAAGGCTCCGGGGCCTTGAAGTCGATCAGGGATTGACGCACGTCCTCGACCATCTGCGCGAACCACGCCTGCTTGTCGCCGTCGGGCGGCTCCGGGAAGCGTTCGGCCAGATTGACCACGCCTTTGGGAATGGAAATCCAGTATTGCGGTCGCGGCGGCTTGCCCCGCGCGGTCAGACCCTGCGGGGCGTTTGCGCCAGTCGTTTCTGCCTCTTCGCCCAGCGGCAGCCATGAAATCTCTGTCGAACCGCCGCCGACATCCATCACAATGGCGGCCCTGGCGTCGCCTTCCAGCAAGGAGGCACAGCCGACCACCGACAGGCGCGCTTCTTCTTCCGGCGTGATAATGGTCAGTTTGAGACCGGTTTCCTTTTCAACGCGACGGACGAAGTCGGGACCGTTTTGCGCGATGCGGCAGGCCTGCGTGGCGACGGCGCGCGTGCGTACCACCGGCCGCCGCCCGATCTTTTCGGCGCACAGCTTAAGCGCCGCCAATGCACGCTCCATGGCGCGATCCGACAGGTTTCCGGTCTGGCTGAGGCCTTCGCCCAGCCGCACAATACGCGAAAAGGCCTCAACGATGCGAAACTGACCATTGTGCCAGGCGGCGATCATCAGGCGGCAATTATTCGTGCCGAGATCAAGCGCGGCATAGAGCGGCGATGCGTCCGTCGTCACCGGACGCTGAGGCGGTCTGTCTTTTTGCGGTTGGGCTTGCGCGGGCGAGGCGACCGGCACCGACTTAACGGTCTGGGCCGCGCGGTGGCCGCTGCCTTTGCGGGCGCGGCGCGGTCCCCGCCTGCGGGGCGGACCGCTTTTTGAGGGAGCCTCACTCATGGTGGCTCATACCCCGCTTTATCAGTATGTGGGACGCAGGGGCCTTTGGCCGCGTCAAGTTACCCTCAACCTAGAACGCATTTTCCTCCGTGCAAAGCGCTTTTGTGTTAATTTCGTCACGGCGCGGACGGGTAATTCTGCAACGACCCACGTGCCGCATGAATTGACGGCGTTTCCGACAACCAAAGGGGGAAGGGGGAAGGCGCAGATGCCGAGTCGCGCTACACCAGACGGGTGGACAATACCGCAACCGAGGGGAGGCGCTGATGATGACCGATTCTGTCTCTGGTTCCGTTACCGGTGCCTATGCCGCCGGTCAGGGGGATCGTGCGGCGCGTTTCGGCATCGGTCAGTTGGTCCGCCACGTCCTGTTCGACTTTCGCGGCGTTGTCTTCGATATTGATCCACAGTTTTCCGATACCGAAGAATGGCTGCTGGCCATCCCCGAAGCGGTGCGCCCGGAAAAGGATCAACCCTTTTATCACCTGCTCGCGGAAAATGGCGACATCTGCTACGTCGCCTATGCGTCCGAGGGCAATCTCTGCCCAGACGACACGGGTATGCCGCTGCGCCACCCGCAGGCCGAACTGATCTTCGAGCGTTTCGAAAATGGCCGCTATCTGCTGAAATCGCGTCTGGCCAATTAAGCGGCTCTGATCCGCGGGGCGTCATCCCCAATCCTGTAAGGGACTGCCGTAATTTTGCCGTGCTGCAATCGTTTCGTCGTGGATAAGGCGGCAGGGTCCGCGCGCGGCTGAAATCGCGTTCAGCCCGCATTCATGATGGTTTCTTTATGATGGCGAATGAAACTGACATAAAAAAAGCTCACCAATTCTGGAAGAATTGGTGAGCCCGCTGGGACTCGAACCCAGGACCCTCTGATTAAAAGTCAGATGCTCTAGCCGGCTGAGCTACGGGCTCATCAAGACGTACCTTACGACCGAAGTCGTTTCGGGTGCGGCCTTCATAGTGGGGAGTTTTTGTTTGCGCAAGCGCAAGGTTCAAGTTTTATGTGTTGTGTTGTAGATAAATGGCGTACAGCAGGGTGCGCGGAGGGACTTTCAGAATGAAGATGTGGCGTATCGCTTCGGCTATTGGCGGAATCGCGTGCCTCTTCGGCCCCCTCAGTGCCTGCGCGAGCAAGCCTGACAAGGTGCAGATCGTCGAATCTCACCCCGTAGAGGCCGCCGACCCCAAGACGAAAAATGATCCGACGTTCACTCAGACCATGCGCAAGAGCGCTTCGGATGTGGGGGACGGCTTCGGGGATGCCATTACCGCGCCGCTGGTGGATCTCAACCTGAAACGTAAGGAAATCCCGCCGGTTCTGATGCGGGCGTCGAAAAACACTTACGATCTGGCCAATCTGGAGAATTGCGAATCCATCGCGGGCGAGGTGGCCCTGCTGGATCAGGCGCTGGGGCCGGATTTTGATGAACCGCCGCCCCCGGAAGGCACCATGACCACACGCGGCGGCAAGATGGCCTCGGACGCGACCCTGACGGCGGTGCGTTCAGCGGCCACCGATGTGCTGCCCATGCGCGGCCTGATCCGCAAGGTGACGGGGGCCGAAAAGCATCAGAAGGCCATGGACCGCGCCATTGCTGCCGGCAATGTACGCCGGGCCTATCTGAAAGGCATCGGGATGAACAAGAACTGCGCCCCACCGGCCGCGCCGTCGTGGTTCGTCCCCAAACAGGCCCGTGTGACGGTGGAAGAAGTGGTCGAGCCGACCCCGGCCGCAGCACCGACACCGCGAAAAATCAACAAACGCAAATAATTACACCGTTGGTATTAAAGCGCCCGTCAGTTTGGGGTGGGCGCTTTCAGATGCGTTTCGTGGAACCATTTGCGGAAGGCCTGAAACTCACCGGCTGCGATGGCGGCGCGCATGCGGATCATCAAGGCCTGAAAGAAGGCGATGTTGTGCCAGCTCAGCAGCACCTGCCCCAGGATTTCCTCGGCCTTGAACAGGTGGTGCAGATAGGCCTTGGAATAGTCGCGGCTGGCCGGACAGTCGCTGGTGGTATCCAGCGGCGTGTCGTCTTCGGCAAAGCGGGCGTTTTTGATGTTGATCGGGCCTTCCCACGTCCACACCTGACCATGGCGGCCAGAGCGGGTCGGCAGGACGCAGTCGAACATATCGACGCCGCGCGCCACGCCTTCGACCAGATCAATCGGCTTACCCACCCCCATCAGGTAGCGCGGACGATCCCACGGCAGGAGCGGCGCGCAGTATTCGAGCGTGTCGCACATGGCCTCATGGCCTTCACCGACGGCCAGACCGCCGATGGCATAGCCGTCAAAGCCGATCTCCAGCAGGCGGTCGGTCGATTCCCGGCGCAAGCGCTCAAAGGTCGAGCCCTGCTGGATGCCGAACAGGGCCTGTGTGTCGCGCTGCCCGAAGGCCTGTTTCGATCGTAGCCCCCAGCGCGCCGACAGTTGCAGCGCCTTTTGCGCGCGCGCTTCGTCGGCGGGCCATGAGACGCACTCATCGAGTTGCATCACGATGTCGGAACCCAGCAGGTCAGCCTGAATCTCCATCGAACGTTCCGGGGACAGGACGTGCTTTGAGCCGTCGATATGGCTCTGGAAGGTGACGGCCTCTTCGGTGACTTTGGAAATCTGCGACAGGCTCATCACCTGAAAGCCGCCGGAATCGGTGAGGATGGGACCGTCCCAGCCCATAAATCTGTGCAGACCGCCCAGTCGCTTCACACGCTCCGCCGACGGGCGCAGCATCAGGTGATAGGTGTTGCCGAGGATGATTTTGGCATGGCTCTGACGCACCATGTCAAGCGTCAGGGCCTTGACCGTGGCGGCGGTGCCCACCGGCATGAAGATGGGGGTCGGGATATCACCACGCGGCGTTTTCAGCACGCCCGTGCGGGCCTGACCATCGGAAGCGGAGATTTCAAAAGGGAATGCGGACATGGGCGGGGTCATACAGAAGGCCGGTCACAGAGTAAACCCGTGATGCCTATCCGTTTCTCCATGTTTCGTAAGCTCCGCGACATAGATCAGACGGATGCTTAAAAGCCGCGTCTTCCTCGGACAGGCGTTGTTGGACTCGCTCCACCCGCAAAAATGGCGTCAACTCACTGTGAACGGAGACAACGGTGGTGCCCCATGACGGTCCGCCTGACTGTGTGCGAATTTCGCACCCTATGCCGGGTGCCAGCGTCTCGGCGTGGCCTGGCCTGCCGGTAAAGTCGCCGAACAGGAACAG
>NZ_JAIWNX010000012.1 GCF_020217185.1 Asticcacaulis sp. | reverse complement strand
CAGGCCCAGAAAGCCGATCGTCGCCAGAAAGTAACCGAAGACAATCGGCAAGGCAGTGATCGTCGTCGCAAGAGCCCGCAGTATGAATCGCTTATGGCTTATACCCCATCCATCGACAGTCAGGAGGGCATAGGCGGTATAGGCGAGTAATAATGTCAAGATGTTCAAGATTGGCCATGTAAAGCGCAGGCCTATAAAAAAGGTAAGGCTAATCAATGTAATAATTGCCACTGCGCTGATGAGCATCGTGCGGCGTTCACCTTGCCAGAAGCTGTTGATCAGCAATCCTGCGACAGGCGCACCAAACAGACCGCCCCACAATATCCCCATGCCAATCGTCATGGCATACCTCCCTCTGTTCGGGGTTCAGGGATACCGCTCGAATTGGGTGACTTTGTGACCCTTATAGGTTGCGTCGGCGAAGGCCTTGTACCCCAGTGCAGCCGCCACCTTTTGCGACGGTGTATTGGACGGGTCGATAATGCACACGGTGCGCTGCGGGTGGGTGGCATCAAACCAGTCGTGGGCGGCGCGCACGGCCTCCAGCGCGTAGCCGCGGCCCTGACAGGCGGGCGTAATGGCCCAGGCGGCTTCGGGCGACAGGTCGAAGTCCGGTCCCAGACCCCGGTGGAAATCGGCCAGACCCGTTTCGCCGATAAAGCGCCCCGTCTCCTTATCGACAACCGCAAACAGCCCCCAGCCAAAGGCCGTCCAGTGCCCCATATAGCGCAGCAGGCGGTGCCAGACGTCTTCGGGCGACTGCGGCGTGAGCCCTGACAGGCGATAAAACTCCGGATCGCCGAACATGGCGCAAAGCGCGTTGTAATCGTCGAGGACGTGCGGGCGCAGAAGCAGGCGAGGGGTTTCGATCATACCTTAAGCGTTATCTTGCTTCGTCTGAACCCGCAATCCGGTCTGGCGTGCGGTGGCCGATGGGGTATAAGCGGGCATGACCGCAGACATTGCCCCCTTTTACGCCATAGAGATCAGCCGGCTGGCCCACGCCCTTAAGGATCAGGGGCGCTCCATCATCCATATGGAGTTCGGACAGCCCTCCACCGGCGCGCCGAAAGCCGCCATTGAGGCCGCGCATCGCATTCTCGACAGCGACGGTATGGGCTATTGGGAAAGCACGCCGCTTAAGGCGCGACTGGCGAAGCATTATCTCGACAGCTACGGCGTCAGCGTCGATCCGGAGCGCTTTATCCTCACCTGCGGGGCGTCACCCGCTCTGGTGCTGGCGCTCAGTGCGGGCTTTAGGCCGGGGGCGCGTATCGCGCTGGCGCGGCCCGGCTATGTCGCTTATCGCAATGTGCTGAAGGCGCTGAACATGGTGCCGGTCGAAATCCCTTGCGGGCCGGAGGTGCGCTTTCAACTGACCGCCGAGGCTTTGAGCGCGCTCGATCCGGCCCCGGACGGCGTGATTATCGCCAGCCCGGCCAATCCGACCGGAACGGTGATCGGGCCGGACGAACTCAAGGCCATTGCCGAGGTGTGTCGGCTACGCGGCATCCGCATCCTGTCGGACGAAATCTATCACGGCCTGACCTATGAGGCCCCGGCGCGGTCGCTGCTCGAAGACGCGCCAGACGCCTGGGTGGTCAGCAGCTTCTCCAAATATTTCAGCATGGTCGGCTGGCGGCTGGGCTGGTGTCTGGCCCCCGAAAGCCATTTGGCCGCCGCACGTGCCTATGTCGGTAACCTGTTCCTGACCGCGCCGTCGCTCAGCCAGCACGCCGGTCTGATCGCGCTCGACAGCCGCTCTGAGCTGGATGGCCACGTCGAAACCTATCGCCGCAACCGCCGCCTTCTGCTCGATGCCCTGCCGCAACTGGGGCTGAGCCGCATCGCACCGCCCGATGGAGCCTTCTACATCTATGCCGATATCGGGCACCTGACCGACGACAGCCTGTCCTTCTGCAAGGAACTGCTCAACGATACCGGCGTCTGCACGGCACCCGGCATCGACTTCGATCCAGTCGAAGGGCACCGCTTTATCCGCTTCAGCTTCGCCGTCTCGACGGCTGAGGTCGAGGACGCGATCACCCGTATGGTGCCGTGGTTTAAGGCGAAAAGTCTTTAAAGACGCGGGGGCCTGCGGCCCCTGCGTCTTCTTATCTTGATTTATTTGCGAGCAAGCTCGCATCGCCATAGGAAAAGAAGCGATAACCGCTGTCGATCGCGTGTGCATAGGCCGCCTTCATGGCCTCGGTGCCGGCGAAGGCGCAGACCAGCATGAACAGGGTCGATTTCGGCAGGTGGAAATTGGTCCACAGCATATCAGCCGAACGCACCGGCACACCCGGTGTGATGAAGATGTCGGTGTCGCCGCTGAACGGATGGATGTGGCCATCGGCATCGCAGGCGCTTTCGATCAAGCGCAGGGCGGTGGTGCCGATGGCGATGATGCGGCCTCCGGCGGCGCGGGCGGCATTGATACGCGCGGCGGAGTCGGCTGAGACGACGCCGAATTCGGCGTGCATCCTGTGGTCTTGGGTGTCTTCGACCTTGACCGGCAGGAAGGTGCCGGCACCGACGTGCAGGGTGACTTCTTCGAACAGCACACCCTTGTCCCGCAGCGCGTGCAGCAGTTCCGGCGTGAAATGCAGCCCCGCGGTGGGGGCGGCGACGGAGCCTTCGTCGCGGGCAAAGACCGTCTGGTAGTCGCTTTTGTCCTGCTCATCCTCCGGCCGTTTGGAGCGGATATAGGGCGGCAGCGGCATCCCGCCCAGCCGGTGCAACCCATTCAGCACCTCAGACGCCGCCTGTTCGAAGCGCAGCACATAGACGCCGTCTTCGTCTTTTGACAGGACGTGGGCACTCAGGTCGTCAAAACGGAGGGTGTCGCCTTCGCGGATACGGCGGCCGGGCTTGAGAAAGGCCTGCCAGCTCTGGCCATCCAGCGACTTGATCAGGGTGGCCTCGAACGCCACGCTCTGGCCCTCGCGCTCACGGGTGCCCTTGAGCTGGGTCGGCAGGACGCGCGTATTGTTGATGACCAGCAGGTCACCGGCCTTCAAAAGCGACGGCAGGTCGCCGACGAGCCAGTCTTCGCGCACCTCGCCATCGACACGAAGCAGGCGCGCGGCCTCACGCGGGGTAACGGGCCGCAGCGCAATGCGATCCTCAGGCAGCTCAAAATCGAAATCGGAAACCTTCATGCCCGCTTAAAAGGTGATCGTGAGCTGAAAATCAAGAGGCGCGTGGGGCGTCCTGTGCGGCGGGTGTGGCAGTTTCCTTGCCTTCGATCCAGTTTTCGCCGTCGATCATATCGGCAAAGATGCGGATGACGCGGGTGGGGAAGGTGACCGGATAGGCCTTGGCACGCGCCAGAACCAGCGGGTCCTGACTGATGATGGCCACCTTGCGCCCCATGTCGCGGCCCTGCGCGATGGTGGCCCACTGACGCGCCAGCCGTCCCAGCTCATCAAAGGGGACGAAGCCCTCAAAGCGCCGCATGTCGATAATGATGTCGTAAAGCCAGACCTCGCCTACGGTTTCGAGATAGCGCGCGATGCCGTTGACGATCTCCTGACCGTCCACATCACCGATGTAGCGGATAGTGATGCGTTTCTGTTCGTCGTTCTGCGAAAAGTTCAGACGGGAGCGCGGGGTCATAGGGCAGCCTCCGAATGTTGGCGACACCGTTGTCTTAACCTAACACACGTCTGTCCACAAACAAAAAACCGGCCGGACAGGTGTCCGACCGGTGGGCTTTGTCAAAGCGGGCTTACGCGGCTCAGGCGGCGTCAGCGGCGACCTTGAAGCTGACGATCTTGCCCGGCGCGCGCGGCGGCTCGCCCTTGGGCAGGGCATCGACGTGTTCCATGCCTTCGGTCACTTCGCCCCAGACGGTGTATTGGCCATCAAGGAAGCGGGCGTCTGCAAAGCAGATGAAAAACTGGCTGTCGGCCGAGTCGGGGTTTTGCGAACGCGCCATCGAGCAAACGCCGCGCACGTGCGGCTCACGCGAAAATTCGGCCTTCAGCTTCTTGCCCGAACCGCCATAGCCCTGACCTTCCGGGTCGCCGCCCTGAGCCATGAAGCCCGGAATGACGCGGTGGAAGACGATCCCGTCATAGAAGCCCTGACGGCACAGTTCCTTGATGCGTGCGACGTGGTTGGGGGCGAGGTCGGGGCGCAGCTTGATACGCACATCACCGCTTTCCAGCGTCAGGATGAGGGTGTTTTCCAGATCTTCGGACATGGGGGCTCCAGTTTAGAGCCTCATGCCGAAAAGTGGGCACCACTTTTCGGAAAAACATGAGGCGTTATAAAAAATTGAGCGATACGGCGGCTCAACTGAGCCGGCGGATGCTCAAGGTTTGCGGCTGAAATAGGCTATTCGTCGGGCTTTGACAAATCCTATCCGGTGCATTCAGTCGGCTTTTGCTCATCCGGATCGTAAAGCGCGCAGGATCGCCTGATCTCATCCTCGATCATCGGGCAGGGGTTCTGGACGTTGCAGGGCGGGTGCGTGGCCGGGCTGACGGCGCGGCAGCGCTGCACCAGCTTGTCGGCTTCGAGCTGGCCTTTTTCTTCCAGGCAGGTGGCGGTTGAGGCGCTTTTGGGGTTCAGCGTCGGCTCGGCATAGGCCAGTGGCGCTTCGGAGGCATCGACAGCGGCCACGGATTCGGCGGTGGCGTAGGACTGATCCGCTTCGCTGACGGCCACGGGTTTGCAGGCAGCCAGCATGGTGCTCAGGGCCGTGGCGATCAGGACGGGGACGAGCAGGGGCGTCAGGCGCATGGGGGCTCTCCTTTTGCGACCGACCTTACAGGCCCGGCCATAAAGGCAAAATGATTTTCCGTGTGAGGCAAAACCCGTTATAGACGCCGCATGAGTAACGATACCCCCGAAGAACCGCGCCGCCGCATGGTCAAACCGCCCGCAGGCGGCAACCTGTCCGGTCGCGCCAAGGGCCACACGGCGGTCAAGACCGCCAAGCAGCGCACGCAGTCGTCTGCCAAATGGCTGGAACGGCAACTGAACGACCCCTTTGTGCAAAAGGCTAAGGCCGAGGGCTGGCGCTCGCGCGCGGCCTTCAAGCTACAGGAAATCGATGACCGCTTTCACATCCTCAAACGCGGCGCGCGCGTGGTCGATCTGGGCTGCGCGCCGGGGGGCTGGGTACAGATGGCGCAGTCGCGGGGCGCGGCGCACGTGGTGGGGGTGGACCTGCTGCCCGTCGATCCCATTCCCGGTGCCGACATGATCGAAGCCGACTTCACCGATCCGGCCATTCCGGCGCGGCTGATGGAGATGATGGGCGACAAGCCGGACGTGGTGCTCTCCGATCTGGCGCACAACACGGTCGGTCATCGCCAAACCGACCACCTCAAGATCATGGGGCTTCTGGAACTGGCGTCGGATTTCGCGCTGGATAATCTCAAGCCCGGCGGTGCGTTCGTCGCCAAGGCCTTTCAGGGCGGTGAGACGGAGCATCTGCTGCTTAAGCTGAAACTCGCCTTCCGCGATGTAAAGCACTTCAAGCCGAAATCGAGCCGGGCGGATTCGTCGGAAATCTACATCGTGGCCCAAGGGTTCAAGGGGTAGGCTTCAAGGGTAAGGAACCATATTGCCTCTTTAGCTCGCCCCGCCCGAAATGCCGGGGAGAAGAGGGCGCACGATGAGACGATTGAAAACGATAACTCTGACCGTATTGGGCGTTCTGACCGTGGCGGTGCTGGGCTGGACAACCACCCCCTACTGGAGCCACGGTGAGGCGGTGGTTGAGGTGACGGGGACAACCACCAAGCGTGAAGGCGGCAGAGACGTCTATCTGGTTTTCACCACGTCGGGAACCTTCCGCAATACGGACAGCCTGCACTATCTGAAGTTCGATTCCTCCGATCTTCAGGGGAAGCTCAACCGGCCGGGCCGCTACCGCATAAACTATTATGGTTTTCGTGTTCCTGTGTTATCTCTGTACCGGAATATAACCAGAGCCGAACCGGCTCCATAAACAGTATGCGTACCCCAAGGAAACGAATGACCAAATTACCGCTTAATCCGTTCTTTGCCTGGACGTCTCTGGCGCTCAAAAGTTCGGAAATGCTGATGGCTTCGGCGGAGGTCATCACCCACCGCGTCAACCGCATGGCCAATGCCGACGCCATCCCCAGTGCGGAGGATCAGCGCGAATTCACCCTGATGGGGCAGGAAAAGCTCGAAGCCGGGACCGAATCGCTGATGGCGATGAGCCAGTACTGGATGAACCTCAACCACGAGGTCAGCACGCAGGCCTTTCACAACATGATGGATATGGGCCATAGCCTGACGGCGCTGGCCACCAGCCGTTCGGCGGCAGAGGCCCTGACGCATCAGGCGCGTCTGGCCGACAGCGTGATGCGCGGTGTCAACCACGCGGCCGATCTGTCCGGTAAGGCGGCGGCCTTGACCGAGCACGGCCTGAAACCGGTGCATAGCCGTGCCGTCGCCAATGCCAAGCGCCTGAAAAAGCGCAAATAACTCAATCTGCGTCCGGACTCGGCACCTCACGACCGGGTACTTCACCGGTCAACAGGCCGCGCGCCGAGATAGGCTGCGCCTTGGACAAGTCGATGCTGACCGTGGTCACATCGCGCACGCCCCAGCTTTTATCCTTGTCCGATCCGGCATCGCCCGCCGCGTTCAGCCGCCACAGATTGCCGGCCTTGTCCGTCAGGCTGTCGCCGGGCAGATCGCCCTGAGTCAGAGTAAAGGGCGAGGTATCGCCGTGGATCAGGAAGACCGGCTTGCCGAAGGCGCGGCTTTCATGGATCAGGGCCGCCCGCACCGGCAAAAAGCCGTCGCACAGGCGCTTGTCATCCACAGCCACGTCGTGACAGGGGACAAAGCGCGCCTCCGCCTTTTCATTGAACATATCGGCCTGAGTGGCGACGATGACCGCTGCGGCACCGCGTTTGCGGGCATGGGCAAAGGCGGCTTTCAGCCATGCCACATTATGGGCATCGCGCGCCTCGGCGGCGGTGGCGGCCACGCTCAGATCGTCGCCCATGACCAGATCACGGCCATTATTGGTGCCCACCACATTCATCGTCGCCACAACGAAACGCCCGTAATCGAAGCGGGCGTTTTCCGGCATGTCCGGTTGCTGCGCATAGTGCCATTTGGCCTCTCTGACTGGCGGCGTCGCAAAGAAGCCTTGACGCAGGCCCTCCAGCCTTTGCAATTCGGAAAATTTGCGCCCCGTCGTCGGATCATCCTTGCGGTCACAGTCGGTCCATTCGTTATCGCCGGGGGTGTAAAAGACCGGAATGGGCTTGAGATCAGCTAGCATTTTGGCGAAGGCCGCATCCGGCGGGCCGCAGACTTCGCCACCCGACTGCGTATCGCCGACGTGCAGGATAAAAGGAGGCGTTTGCGCTTTGACCGCCGGTATGGCTTTGGCCAGCATGGCGCGGTCGGTATCGTCATAAGGTGTGTCGTTGATGACGACAAAATCGATCCGCGCGGGCTCAGCGATGGGAAGCAGCGCGCAGCCGCCCAAACTGGCGGACAGGGCAAGGGTCGCAATGATCGACAGACGCTTCATCAGTACCTCCGGAAGTCTCCGCAGGCTAATCCGCCTCTGTGACAGGCGCAAGAATTGGGAATTAAACCGCCAGCTTCAGTTTCAGGCGGTGCGCGCGCATCATCGTCTTAAATCGCGCCTGACGGAAGAAGGCCGTTAGCCCATAGGACATTTCCACCAGCCAGCAGGCGATGCAGTACTCGGTGCGGATTTTCAACTGGCTCATGGGGTGTCTTTCAGACGAGGCAGACAGATAGGGGCGGGACGCTGTGGATAGCTTAGCTGCAAAGGCTGAACAGGCCGCCAACAAACACGGTTAAGCAAAGGTTTGCCGCCCTGATCCGCGCGTCTGAAACAATATTTCCCCAAAAGTGACGCGCCCCCTCTTTACGCGGCGCGGCGTTTCGCTTAAGCCCAACCCGCAAAATGGAGAGTCCCTTATGGATATACGCGAAGGCCTAACCTTCGACGACGTTTTGCTGGAGCCCGGTCCTTCGGACGTGGTGCCCACTCAGGTCGATACGAAGACCCGCTTCACCCGCACCATCAAACTCAACATCCCGCTGGTCTCTTCGGCGATGGATACCGTGACCGAGGCGCGTCTGGCCGTCGCCATGGCGCAGGCCGGGGGTCTGGGGATCATCCACCGCAACCTGTCCAATGAGCGTCAGGCCGAGGAAATCCGCGAAGTGAAGCGCTACGAGTCGGGCATGGTCATCAATCCGGTGACCATCCATCCCGAAACGACGCTCAGCGAAGTGCGTGACATCATCGCGCGGCGCCACATTTCGGGCTTCCCGGTGGTTGAGCGCGACACCAACAAGCTGGTCGGCATCCTCACCAACCGCGACATCCGCTTCGAAAGCGACGGTTCAAAGACCGCGGCCGATCTGATGACGCGAGATGCCCTGATCACCGTGACCGAAGGCGTCAACCAGAACAAGGCGCGCGAACTGATGGCGCTGCACCGCATCGAGCGCATCATCGTCGTCGATGACGCCTATCGCGCCGTCGGCCTGATTACCGTCAAGGACATGGAAAAGGCGCAGGCCTATCCGACGGCGGCCAAGGACGAGTCGGGTCGTCTGCTGGTCGGGGCCGCCTCGACCGTCGGTGACGCCGGCTATGAGCGTTCGCAATTCCTGATCGACGCAGGGGTGGACGTGCTGGTCATCGACACGGCGCACGGCCACTCGTCGCTGGTCGGGCAGGCGGTTGAGCGTCTCAAGCGCGAATACAACCACGTTCAGATCGTCGCGGGTAACGTCGCCACCTATGAGGCGACGCGCGCCCTGATCGACGCCGGGGCCGATGGGGTCAAGGTGGGGATCGGGCCGGGCTCGATCTGCACCACGCGCATGGTCGCCGGTGTCGGCGTGCCGCAACTGACCGCCGTGGCCGACTGCGTGCGCGCCGCAAAAGACTCCGGCGTGCCGATCATCGCCGACGGCGGTATCAAGCTGTCGGGCGATCTGGCCAAGGCCATTGCCGCCGGGGCTTCGACCGCCATGCTGGGGTCGATGTTCGCGGGCACCGAAGAAGCGCCGGGTGAGATCATCCTCTATCAGGGCCGCTCCTATAAGTCCTATCGCGGCATGGGCAGCGTCGGCGCTATGGCCCGCGGCTCGGCCGACCGCTACTTCCAGAAGGACGTACAGGATTCGATGAAGCTGGTGCCGGAAGGTATCGAGGGTCAGGTACCATACAAGGGGCCCATCGCTCCGGTCATCCATCAGCTTGTGGGCGGCTTGCGCGCCTCGATGGGCTATGTCGGCGCGCCGACCATCGAAGAGTTCCAGAAGCGGGCGAAGTTCGTGCGCATCACCAATGCGGGCCTGCGTGAAAGCCACGTCCACGACGTGATGATCACGCGCGAAGCCCCGAACTATCGCCAGTAAGGGAGTGCGGGCATGACGGTGGAATTACAGGTTCTGGTCTTTGCCGCCCTGTGGGGCGTGGCTCAGATCCTTATCGCTGCTGTCGCGCCCGCCTTCAAACCGGGCTATTTCCAGTGGAACGCCAGCCCGCGCGACGAAGCGTTCGATGTCGGCCCCGCCGCCGGGCGGATGCGCCGCGCCTATCAGAACTATCTGGAAACCTTCGCGTTTTTCGCGGTGATCGTCATTGCCCTGGCCTTTGCGGGCAAGTCGAATGACGTGTCGCGGCTGGGGGCCCATATCTACCTGCTGGCGCGCGTCGCCTATTTCCCGGCCTATGCCCTGGGCACCAAGCTGCGCAGCGCCTTTTACCTGCTTTCGCTGGTCGGTATCGGCATGTGCGTCTGGACCTGTTTTGCGTAAGGATAAAGAGTGACCCCCGCCGCCCGTCTGCAAGCCGCTTCCGATATTCTCGACCTTCTGGGCAAGACGCGCCGTCCGGCCGAAGAGGTGTTGAAGGACTGGGGCCGCAACAACCGCTATGCCGGGTCAAAGGACCGCCGCGCCATTGCCGATAAGGTCTATCAGTGTCTGCGTGCGCGCGAAC
>NZ_JAIWNX010000011.1 GCF_020217185.1 Asticcacaulis sp. | reverse complement strand
GCTTGTCTTTTGCAATGGACTCGTCTGCGGGGCGTTCGCTGGTACTGGGGGCGCTGCACTTCCTTGACGGCGTAAGCCTTTCCGAGATCGACGGCCTCTATACTGGCGAAGGCTACGCCCCGGCAAAGCTGTCGGTTGCGGAGCGCAAGCGACTGGAGGCTGGGGATGGCGAAGCGCCCGAATGGCTGGAGTCCGGCCTGCCGGCCTTTGTCGTGGAACGCCTCAAAAACGTCTATGGCGATGACTGGCTGAAAGAGGCCGAGGCCCTGATGCTGCCGCGCGCGCCCATCGACCTGCGCGTCAATGGCGACCGCGCCCCGCTGATCGCCGGGCTGGAAATGCTGGGCTACAGGCCTGAACCGACGCCGTTTTCGGCCTTTGGCGTGCGCCTGCCCGCCGATCCGCCGCCCAATGTGCGCGCATTGCCCGCTTTCCGGCAGGGCACGATCGAGATTCAGGACGAGGGCTCGCAACTGGCGGGCTTCCTCGCCGGGGCAAGGCCCGGCATGACGGTGGTCGATTATTGCGCCGGGGGCGGCGGCAAGACTCTGGCCCTGCTGCAAGCCATGCAGGGTGAGGGTCGTCTGATCGCCTCCGACGTCGAAAAGACGCGCCTCAACAATATCAAACCCCGCCTGACCCGTGCCGGTATGGAAGCGGAGTTGCGCCAGCTTGGCCCGGACGGCGAGGGGATGGAAGACCTCGAAGCCCAGGCCGATCTGGTGCTGGTCGATGCGCCGTGCTCTGGCTCAGGCGTGTGGCGTCGCCGGCCTGAGACCGCGCACAAGCTGGAAGAAAAAGAGGTGGCGCGCCTGCATGACTTGCAAAGCGCCATCCTGCACCGTGCCTCGCGTCTGGTGAAGCCGGGCGGGCTTCTGGCCTATGCCACCTGCTCGATACTGCCGGACGAAAATGAAATGACCGCCGACCGCTTCGAAGCCGACCACCCTCACTTCACACCGCGCCCGGTTGCCGATGCGCTGGACGGCGCCGCGGTGACCCCGGAAGGCGCGGAGACTTTGAAAAAAATTGCGCAGGGCCATCGCCTGCGCCTCAGCCCCGGAACCAGCCACACGGACGGGTTCTTCGTTTCGCTATACCGGCGCAAGCCATAAGAAAGGTCGTTAACCACAGATTACACAGATCACACAGATTGGGCGCTTGGCGCCGAGGAGGCGGATAAGTCCCGCCCGACCCTTAATCTGTGTAATCTGTGTAATCTGTGGTTCCAAAACCCATAGAAAGACAGGCGCATGTCGCATCACGAAAAAGTCCTGATTATTGATTTCGGATCGCAAGTGACTCAGCTCATCGCGCGTCGCGTGCGCGAATGCGGCGTCTATTGCGAAATCCATCCCTTCACCAAGGCCGCCGAGGCGATCAAAAGCGTCGCCCCCAACGCGGTGATCCTGTCCGGGTCGCCGCACAGCGTCGTCGAAGCCGGTCCGACCCTCGACAAGGCCCTGTTCGATATGGGCCTGCCGGTGTTCGGTATCTGCTATGGCGAGCAACTGATGTGCGACCTTTTGGGCGGCAAGGTCGAAAGCGGCCATGACCGCGAATTTGGCCGCGCCGAGATCGAAATCGCCGCCGATACGCCGCTGTTCCGCGGTCTGGGTAAGCCGGGTGACAAGGAAATCGTGTGGATGAGCCACGGCGATCGCGTTACCGCCATCCCTGACGGCTTCAAGGTTATCGCTGTTTCCGAAGGCGCACCGTTCGCCGCCATCGCCGATGAGGCCCGCCGCTTCTACGCCGTGCAGTTCCACCCCGAAGTGGTCCACACGGTGCGCGGCACCCAGATGATCCGCAACTTCCTGTTCGAGATCGCGGGGCTTAAAGGCGACTGGACCATGGCCGCCTTCCGTCAGGAAATGATCGAAAAAATCCGGGCTCAGGTCGGGTCGGGGCGCGTTATCTGCGGCCTGTCGGGCGGGGTGGATTCGTCGGTCGCCGCCGTGCTGATCCACGAAGCCATCGGCGAGCAACTGACCTGCGTCTTTGTCGATACGGGTCTGTTGCGCAAGAACGAAGGCGAGCAGGTGGTGTCGTTGTTCCGCGATCACTACAACATCCCGCTGATCCATGTGCAGGCGCAGGACAAGTTTCTGGGGGCGCTCAAGGGCCAGTCCGACCCTGAACAGAAGCGTAAGACCATCGGTCGTCTGTTTATCGAGGTCTTCGACGAAGAGGCAGCCAAAATCGACGGCGCCGAATTCCTCGCTCAGGGCACGCTTTATCCCGACGTAGTCGAAAGCGTCTCGCCGCACGGCGGGCCTTCGACCGTCATCAAGAGCCACCACAATGTCGGGGGCCTGCCGGACTATATGAAGCTGAAACTGGTCGAACCCTTACGCGAACTCTTTAAGGATGAGGTGCGCGCTCTGGGCCGCGAACTGGGCCTCAGCGAAGCCTTTGTCGGCCGCCATCCCTTCCCCGGACCGGGTCTGGCCATCCGCATCCCCGGCGAAGTGACCCCGGAAAAGGTGAAGACGCTTCAGGATGCCGACGCCATCTATCTCGATGAAATCCGCAAGGCGGGTCTGTACGACGATATCTGGCAAGCCTTTGCCGTGCTGCTGCCGGTGAAAACCGTGGGTGTCATGGGCGACGCGCGCACCTATGAGGACGTACTGGCCCTGCGCGCCGTGACCTCTTCGGACGGCATGACGGCGGACTTCTATGAGTTCCCGTGGCCGGTACTGGGCCGCTGCGCCACGCGCATCGTCAACGAGGTGAGGGGGGTCAACCGCGTCGTTTACGACGTAACCTCCAAGCCTCCCGGCACGATTGAGTGGGAATAAAAACGAGCCCGGTTTTGCACACTCTTATACCCACAAATACGCTATAATCTCTTGTATTTAAATAACAAATTGTCGATTTCTATCGACAGCCTTTGATGTGCGCTCGAATAGTGTGACGGCGTAGACGAGGGTATGCCGTCAGCTTGATACCGCCGAGAAATAAATATACCGTCAGGGTGCTAAGGGCTCTGACGGTATTTTTTTTGCCCTAACTCACTGTAAAAACGAGAGAAAACGACTTCCGAAAGCGCGATTTCGGGGTGACGGTATTTTTTGTCTCGTTTCTTAACATATTACCGCTTTGGAGGCGAGGGTAGGTAAGGCCTACCCAGTGCGCCCGCTGTGTGAAGTCGCGGACTTCTTAGACAGCAAGCGCCGCCCAGTGAAAGAAACAGACCGCAAGGTGGGGCCATACCCTTATTACGGGGCTAATGGGCAACAAGGAACAATTGACGGTTAGGCTCGCGTCCCAATCAAAGCGCGTTGCGGAACTATCTCACGCAGCAAAACATCACCATACGCGAAGCCGCATGACGCAAACCCGATGCGTTCAGGTCCACACGGGTGATCGTGATCGAAGACGACAAAGCAAAACCCTCCTGCCAAATCAATGACAAAGGGAATCACAACCCAGAACAAATGAAATCCCCCCAGAGAGTCAAACCTCAAGGCCGCTGGTCTAACACGCCGAAACGGTGCTGTCGTTACAGGGGTTGAGTTGCCCCTCACTGGCACCCGCGCACATCAGAAGCGCACCGTCCAGCGCATCGCCTTGCGCTGTGGCAATGAAGGGGCGCGCTGCGTCTGACAGGTAGGGGATGTAATGCGGTGCGACGCCGCCCAGCAGGCAGACCTGCGGGGCACCCAGGGCCGTCAGGCGCTGCACATAGGTTTCCAGCCAGCGCACGGCGGTCTTGATAATCCCGATCGCCAGTGGGTCTTCGGCCTTGGCCAGTTCCACCACATCCGGCGCAAAGGTGCCGAAATCGGTGGGGCGCGCCTCAGACAGCCAGCCATGCAGGTCAATACCGGCGCTGCTGAAAAAGCGATTGACGCGCTCGGTCAGGGCCGAGCCTTCAATGAGACCATCGCGGGCCATCAGGGCGTGGCGCAGGGCCTGACGCCCCAAAGTGGCCCCTGAACCTTCATCACCCAGGGCGAAGCCCCAGCCGCCGACCTGATGGCTCTGACCCGACAGCCAGGCATAGCCGACCGACCCCGTGCCGCCGATAAAGATAGCCCCGTCGCGGCCCCCGAACGCACCCAGACAGGCCGTATGGGCATCGGTGGCCACCTTGACGCTGTGAAACCCAGCCGCCTTGGCGCTGACACGCTGCCGGTCCGCGTCGGTGACCACGCCGGCCAGCCCCAGCCCCAGCCGGCACTCAGGAAAGATGTGCGCATCGAGCCCAGCCTGATCCAGCGCGCGGTCGATGGCTTCGCGGATATTGCCCCAGCTATAGTCGAGGCCCAGTTGAATATTGGCCGGCCCCGACAGGCCCTGCCCAAGGATGCGGCCGTCTGAGGTCGTCAGCCGCGCGCGGCAGCGTGTGCCGCCGCCGTCAATGCCGATGAAGTATCCTGACATGAACCTTGCCTCAGCTTTGCGTCATGAGCGCGTCGCAGATCGCCCGGACCAGCGAGGCCTCAGTGAGACGGTAGGAGTCGCTCGACAGGCCCAACTCCAGTTCGGCGGGGCCGACTTCCTGCAGGCGCGAGCAGGACCCATGCACCCAGGGCACACCGGTGGCACTGATGATCTGGCCGATCTGCGCGGCATTGACACCGCCACCGGCCATGATGTCGATGCGTCCGGCCGAGGTCTCGACCATCGCCCGCACGGTCTCAAGCCCTTCGATAGCGCGCATCCGGGTCCCGGAGGTGAGGACCGTGTCAAAGCCCAGCCCGATGGCCGTTTCCAGCGCGTCAAGCGGATCAGGCGTCAGGTCGATGGCGCGGTGCAGCGTCATTTTCAGCCCCTTGGCGTGCGCGCACAACCGGGCGAGAAAGCTCTCATCCAGATAGCCTTCTTCGGTCAGCGCGCCCATCACCACGCCTTCGAGACCGTGATCGGCCATGGCGTCGATGTCGCGACGCATGACATCGAGATCGTCCGGCCCATAGACAAAGCCGCCTTCGGTGGGGCGGATCATGGCGCGGGTGGAGTGGCCGAGTGCCTGCGCCGTGCGCACAAGGCCGGGCCCCGGCGTCAGCCCCCCCAGACTAAGCGCGCTGCACAGTTCAATGCGTGCTGCTCCACCTTCGACCGCGGCATAAAGCGAGCGTGGACTGTCCACGCAGACTTCCAGTTGGCAGGGTGGGGTGGGGAGGCGCCGGAGAGCGGGCTCGGCCAGCAGGGTGGGGTGTTTGGAAAGCGACATCTAACTTTATTCTCCGGCCACGATCATAAGGCCCAGCTTTTCGAGGTAGCGGGCCTGCGGTGGCATGGTGTTCGCGTAATCGGTAATGGTGCCCTGCATCTGGCGCAGTATGGCGGACAGGTCCTGCGGTTCGATCAGATCGGCCAGCGGGTCATAGCGCTTCGGCCTCAGGCCCTGACCGAACAGGACGGCCAGCCAGCTGGGGATCTGAAACAGGTCTCCGCGGGACATGATGACGCGCCCGCTCTCATTGAACTGATCCAGCTTGTACTGGAGCGAAGCGGGAATGCTCATCTCGCGGCAGTATCGCCAGAAGTTGGAATCGTCGCGCTTGGTCAGCTTGTAATGGGCGATCAGGAAATCGCGGATGGTGTCGTAATCCATGCCGACCGCCTGATTATATTGCCGGGCCAGAAGCGGATTGAAGTCCGGGTCCGGGAACAGGTCCATGAACTTGATCAGACCCGAATGGATCAGATGGATGGAGGTGGACTCCAGCGGCTCAAGGAAGCCGCCGGACAGGCCGATGGCGACCACATTCTTGTGCCAGAATTGTCGGGCGCGGCCCGTGCGGAAGCGAATCAGGCGGGGATCAGCCAGGGTCGGGGCATCGAGGTTTTCGAGAAGTATCCGCTGCGCCTCATCTTCGCTCATGAAGTCGGCGCTGAAGACGTGGCCGTTGCCGGTGCGGTGTTGCAGCGGGATGCGCCATTGCCACCCCGCGCTGTGGGCCGTGGCCCGCGTGTAGGGCAGGGGCTCTGAAACATTGGCGCAGGGCACGGCCCAGGCCCGGTTGGCGGGCAACCAGTGGCTCCAGTCCTCAAAGCCCGTCTCCAGCGTCTTTTGCAGCAGAAGCGCATGCATACCGGAACAGTCGAAGAAGAGGTCGCCGTCGAGCGTGTCGCCCCGTTCGGTCTGCACGCCGGTAATGAAGCCGTCTTCGGCACGCTGATTCACCTGCGTAATGCGGCCTTCGTGACGCATGACGCCGCGCGCTTCGGCATAACGGCGCAGGAATTGCGCAAAAAGGCCGGCATCAAAATGATAGGCATAGCCAAGCGTGGAATGTACACCGGTGTCATGGCGCGGCGCGGGCGCGAAACGCCCCTGCCGCGCGGCGACGCTGGCTAGGGAATAGGCTTCGAAGCGGGTGGTGTCGCCGGACAGGGCGGCGCGTATATAATAGTGGTGAAAGGCCGCCCGCCCGATCTGCGCCCCGATGACGCCGAAGGGATGGATGTAGCTGTCGCCCTTCTCGTGCCAGTTGCGAAACTCGATTCCTAGCTTGAAGGTGGCATTGGTTTCGCGCAGAAACGTCGTTTCGTCGATGCCCAGAAGCCGGTTGAAGTCCTGAATCGGCGGGATCGTCGCTTCACCGACGCCAATGGTGCCGATGTCTTCCGACTCAATCAGATGGATTTGCCCCAGCTTGCCTTCGGTGAGTCTCGCCAGAAGGGCCGCCGTCATCCAGCCGGCCGTCCCGCCGCCAACAATGACAATGTTACGAAAACCCGGTTGCTTCCGAGGTAAATCCTGCATGGGGGGCCTGATCGAAGAGGGGGGTATTTCAAAGATGAAAAGGCAGGGTCACAAAGTTTGCGGAACGGTGCAATGCCAATTTGGTATTTTAGTGGTTATGTTGCCAATTTGCATCAAGGTCTATTATTGGTCCTATAGTCGCCCGATCTTATGGAAAATTTATATAACTGAAAAAATTCAATAAAAATTTATGAAAGCCGAAATTCTGGCTTGAAGGGTCTATTTATATGGCGAATTTGGTCCCCAAAACGCATAATAATTAAATCAAATATATGAATTCTCGTTGACAGAGTTCAAAGTTGTCATACGCTCGTTATACGAACGCCATTTTCGTGTCACACAAGCGACGCGAACGGCGTGCGAGCCACCATGGATTTATGACCATTTAAGGGGACGAAGTGATGAGTTTGAAACGCTCTGTTTTAATGAGCACGGCGCTCGTCGGGGTGATGCTTTCGGGCGCCGCCTACGCACAGCAAGGCAACGATGTGCAGGAAGTCGTTGTTGTCGGCATCAAGGGCAGCCTGCAAAAGGCCGCGGCTATCAAGAAGAAGACCGACGCTATCGTCGATGTCATCTCGGCCGAAGACGTCAGCAAGTTCCCCGACACCAATATCGCGGAATCGCTGTCGCACCTGCCGGGTGTCAGCGTTGACCGTAACTTCGGCGAAGGCGAAAAGGTCTCGATCCACGGCACCGATCCGGCTCTGAACCGCATTCTGGTCGATGGTCACTCGATCGCCTCGGCTGACTGGGGCGGTAACCCGAATGACCCGACCAGCCGTACCTTCAACTATTCGCTGATGGCGCCGGAAATCGTCGGTCAGCTGAAGGTTTACAAGAACCCCGAAGCTTGGATCGACGAAGGCTCGCTGGGGGGTACGGTTATCCTCGAAACCCGCAAGCCGCTGGACCTGAAGCCCGGCACCATCACCGGCTCGCTCGGCTATAGCTATAATGACCGCTCGGAAAAGGGCGATGTCCGCGGTTCGGCTCTGTATAGCTGGCATAACGAAGCCAAGACCTTTGGTGTCCTCGTTGCGGCCACCTATGACAAGCAGCAACTGCACCGCGCCGGTATCGAATATTTCGGCTATATGGGTGCCGGTGCCTTCAACAGCGCCTTCACGGTGTCTGGTAACAATGTCACCGGCCCGAAGATCAACGGCGCGGCGCCGACCCTGGCGTCCTATAACCAGTTGGCGGCTGCCAATGTGCCCTGCTGCTTCAACTGGGCCTATTTCGACCAGACCCGCCAGCGCACCGGTGTCAGCACGGCCATCCAGTGGAAGCCGAACGACGACACGCAGTTTGACCTGACCGCCCTGCACATCGAAGGCGACTACACCAACTACAACCAGTCGATGTACGCCGTTCCGGTGTGGAACAGCTCGAATGCGCGCGACTTCACCGTCTCGAATGGCCTGATCACCGGGGCCTATATCCCGGCAAAGGCCGCTGGCACTGGCACCCTGACGCAGTATGACGCCATCCTGCGCACCACGGTGGTCAAGACGGACAGCGTCAACCTGGCCGGTAAGTGGAATGCCGGTGACTGGAAGGTATCCGGTAATGTCGGCTGGACTCAGGCGACCGGTGGTAAAGAACCGGAGCGCATGATCAGCTTCGACCTGAATTCGGGCTTCCAGTTCGGTTTCACGGCCAACAGCACCTATATCAACTACGATACCTCGCCCACGACGCCCAAGTCGTTCTTCCGTTCGCCGTCGTCTTCGACCAGCACCATCAACGGCGTGACCGGCAACTACGTCCAGATGGGCGGTATGGAACGCAGCCGCACCACCGATAAGGAAACCTATGGTCAGATCGACTTCCGTCGCAATCTGGACGGTTTCTTTGAGACCGTGCTGTTCGGTGCCAAGCTGACCAAGCACGAGAACTCGCTGGATGCCGAAGGCTGGGACTACTTCGCCAACAAGACCCTGTACCTCAGCGACTTTGCCTCTGAGCTGACCCCGAACGGCCTGTGGGCCGACATGGGCGGCAGCGGCAACGCCATGCAGTATCTGGGCCTGACCCGCGACGGCATCTTCGGTGTCATCAATGCCAGCATCACCCGCTATAACGGGCCGAAGTACGGCATGGAATTCACCGTGAAGGAAAACATCGCGGCGGCTTACCTGCAAGGCAACTTCCGTCACGACAAGTGGCGCGGTAACGTGGGTGCGCGTCTGGTTTCGACCGAAGACCAGTCGAACTACTGGGAAACCTCGGACGGCGGCACGACCTATACGCCCAAGAGCGTGACTCAGAAGGAAACCAAGCTGCTGCCGAACATCAACGTCGTTTATGAAGCGGCTGATGATGTCCTGATCAAGGTCGGTGCGGCGCAGGTGATCGCCCGTCCGCGCTACAGCCAGCTGGCCGGCACGGTGGAACTGAACGACCGTCAGCTGACCGGTGGTGGCGGTAACGCCAACCTGAAGCCCTATGAATCGACCAACTTCGAAGCGTCGGTGGAATGGTACTTCGACAAGACCGGCCTGCTGGCGGCGGAACTCTTCCACCGCAAGATCAGCTCCTACGTCGTCAACGACACGCAGGAAAAGGTCTTCTTCAACAAGCTGACCAACGCCAACGCGACCTACTCCTTCTCGTCGCCTTTCAATGCCCAGAACGCCACCGTCACCGGCTTCGCGCTGCAAGGGCAAAAGGATATCGCCTACGGCTTCGGTATCATCGCGAACTACACCTTCGCCGATGCCGACACCGGCACGACGGCCTACAATATGCCGTACCTGTCGCGTGATACCATCAGCGTCATCCCCTACTACGAAGAAGGCCCCTGGCAGGTTCGTCTGAGCTACAACTACCGCTCGCAATACTTCACGGGCATCGGTCGTCGTAACTCGAAGGACTTCACCGACTCCTACAAGCAGGTCGATCTGTCGGCCACCTATAAGGTCAACGACAAGGTGTCGATCTATGCCAACGGTCAAAACCTGCTCGACGAGATGTACTACTCGTTCAGCTCGTTCGCAGACGCGCCGACCGCCTTCTACAAGAACGGCCGCCGCTTCTTCGTCGGTGTGAATCTGAAAATGTAATCAAAAGTATTCATATTTTTTAATATGAATATTTAAAGTGTTCTGTATGTATTAGTGGTGCAAACTGGCCCGCCTTCAATTGAGGTGCGGGCCTTTTTTGCTTTTAAGCGGTTTAAATTTTTAAATTAAAATCGTTTGCAAAAACTTATTTTAGTTGATTGAATTTTTTGAATTGCTATTAATTTGGCGCGCCATTTGCAGGCGCGGG